>JAMCQK010000138.1:0-14686 GCA_023382135.1 Deinococcus sp. | reverse complement strand
TTGGCAAACAAGCCGGCCTGGCAATTAACCCGGCAACTCCGCTCGATTTTTTCAAGCCAGTCATGCCCGCGCTTGATCTGGCGCTGTTGATGGCGGTCAACCCCGGCTTTGGAGGGCAAAAGTTTATTCCTGAAAGCCTGGCTCGGCTTCAAGACTTGAAATCATTGCGTGATAGCCTCAACCCAAGGTGTCTTATCGAAGTGGACGGCGGCATCAATGCGGCTACCGCGGCCCAGGTAGCGGCCGCTGGCGCCGATATTTTGGTTGCCGGCACCGCCGTCTTCTCCGGTGATATAAAATCTAACATTGACACCCTAAGGAGCAGCCTTGCGTCTTCGCGTTGATCTAATTCCCAGGGACGAGCTCATCTTCCACGACGTGGTCTTGGTGGTGGACGTGATCCGCGCCACCACCACTGCAGCGGCATTTCTGGAAGCGGGAGCCAGCCAGTTACTGTTGGCGCCCGACCTGGCCAGCGCCCGTAAATTGAGAACCAAGGGGGTGATGATCGCGGGTGAGCAAGACGGGCTAAAACCCGAAGGCTTTGATTACGGCAACAGCCCGCGTGAAGCCTTAGAAGCCCCGGTGGGTGGCAAGCAAGTGGTAATGGCCACCACCAACGGAACCAAGGCGGCCCACCTGGCCTCGAAAACGGCGCAACACATTCTGCTGGCTTCGTTGTACAACGCGCACGCGGCGGCGCGTTTGGCGCTTGACCTAGCCGAGGAAGAAGTGGCGATCTTGTGCGCGGGCAAAGAAGGCCGGGTCGGGCTGGATGACATCTACACCGCCGGCGTGCTGGCGGACTTTCTACAGTTGATGGGAAGCTTTCAGCTGGACGACGGAGCACAAGTAGCACTTGCCACCAAGAGCGTCTATCCGGATCCATTGGAGCCGCTAAGGTCTTCGGCGGCGGCGCTTGCGCTCAAGCAGGCGGGCCTCGAGGCCGACATCGCCTTCTGCGCGCAGCTAGCGGCTTCTCCTGCGGTACCGCTCTTGGAAGGCAGGACCGAGAAGGCCCTGGTTTTCCGCCGCGCCGACCCGGTACGCAACGCCCTGGTATCGAGCCAGTCGAAACTCCTTTGAAGTTCGGCCAGCAACGCCAGCGCGGAACTCCGCCTGATCGCGGAAACAGAGGGGATAAGATAATCCGCTAAATTCCTTTGGCCAGAATCCGCATGAAGTTGCCGCTGGCCTCGATGCCTTTCTCAAAATTAATGACATCAAACTTCTCGTTAGGGGCGTGCAGGTTGTCGTCGTTCAGGCCAAGGCCCATCAACACAACTGGGGCGCCCAGCAGCTCCTGGAAATCCGCCACAATAGGAATACTGCCTCCTTCACGGGTAAACACGGCAGGTTTGCCCCAGGCGGCCTCCAGGGCTTGCGCTGCTGCTTTCATGGCGGGGGCCTCGAGGTCGGTTATCACCGGCTTCCCCATGCCGTGCCGGATTACCTTCATCCGGTACCCTGCGGGAAGAATCTGCTGCAGATACGCCTCGGCCAGCTGGAAAATTTCACCTGGGTCTTGATCGGGAACCAGGCGCATGGAAAACTTGAACCCAGCCTTTGAGGGAATGACGGTCTTGGAGCCTTCACCCTGGTAACCCCCCCAAATTCCGTTCACGTCCAGGGTGGGCCGGGCCCAGATCCGCTCCATCACTCCAAAACCCGGCTCCCCCGGAAGCGCGCCGGCGCCAATCGAGGCCGCAAACGCCGTCTGGTCGAAAGGCAGGCTGGCAAAGTTGCGTTTTTCCTTTTCCGAAAGCGGGCGTACCTTGTGGTAAAACCCTGGAATCAGAATGCGTCCCTCCTCCGCTTTAAGCTTCGCAATCATCCAAGAAGCGGCGTGAACCGGGTTGGGTGCGGCCCCGCCGTAAACGCCCGAGTGCAGGTCGCGCCTGGCGCCCTCGAGGTGAACCTCCAGGTACGAAAGCCCGCGAAGCCCGTAGGTCAGCGTAGGAACACCCGGCAAAAGCATGGCACCGTCGGAGATGAGCAGGACATCACACTTCAAGCGTTGCTGGTTGGCTTTCACAAACGGCGCCAAGTTGGCGCTGCTGATTTCTTCTTCGCCTTCAATCACAAACTTTAAGTTGATGGCCAGTTCCTTACCCAGGTCTTCCACCGCTGCGATATGCGCAAAGATCTGGCCCTTGTCGTCGGAGGAGCCGCGCGCATAAAGCTTGCCGTCGCGCAGCGTGGGCTCGAAAGGGGGCGTCTGCCAAAGTTCCAGCGGGTCCGGGGGTTGAACGTCATAGTGCCCGTAGACCAGCAGCGTGGGTGCGGAAGCGCTAACTAATTTTTCCGCGTAGACAATCGGGTGGCCGGGGGTGCTTACGACCTCCACTGTAAACCCAAGGTTTTTGAGCTTGGCCTCGAGCCAGCGCGCCGCTTGTTCAACATCCGCTTTGTGGCTTGGGTCGGCGGAAACAGAGGGGATCTTCAGGAACTCGGCGAGGTTGTCCAGGTGTCTGTTCACACAACAGGGATTATACGAAGACGCGGCGGCACCCGGCCGCGGTTATCCTGATACCCCGGATAACGGGCATGTATTTCACTAAATAGGGCAGCCAAGCGGCTCTAGCCGGTCTCTGCGCCGGCTTCGGTTTGGCTGAGCTCCCGAAGAAGGGCCAGCCTGAGCCGCGCCACCTCGGCCTCGAGGCGGTTATGCTGCACGTCCAGCTCGTCCCGGAGGCGCATGATTTCTTCCACGCCCGCCAGGTTCACCCCGAGTTCCTGCGTCAAGCGGCGGATCTCGCGCAGTTTTTCCACATCGCGCTCGGAGTAAAGCCGGGTCTTACCGGAAGAACGTTTAGGGGCCAGCAGGCCCTTGCGCTCGTACAGTCTGAGGGTCTGCGGGTGCATTTCAACCAGATCTGCCGCCACCGAGATAACGTAAACAGGTTTCTCCTTGATGTCCTGAAAGGTCTTTCTGGGGCCGTCGGAGGGCGCGGGCAGCGCGGGTAGATATTTCAAAGCTTTGAGTTTTTCGCCCAATTCTGCTTTAAGCCTTTCCACCTCGCTGCGGAAGCGTTCTTCCAGCACCCAGAGCTCCTCGCTGAGGCGCATGATTTCTTCCACGCCCGCCAGGTTCACCCCGAGTTCCTGCGTCAAGCGGCGGATCTCGCGCAGTTTTTCCACATCGCGCTCGGAGTAAAGCCGGGTGTGCCCAGAGGAGCGCTGGGGATGGATCAGCCCCTTACGCTCGTAGAGCCTGAGCGTCTGGGGATGCATATCAACTAGCTCGGCGGCCACCGAGATAATGTAGACCGGGCGGTTCTTATCCACTCAGCATTCCTCAAGCTCAAGTATACGCAAGCCTAAACAATCTTGCGCGTAGCCGTTGCAGATTTTACTAACAACGGCCGCGAACTACTTTGCCGGCCGGAACGGCAGGTAGTGTGGTTGCCAGAACCGTTCTTTAACATAGGAGGCAATGGCGCTGGCGTCAAGGCCGTTCAGCCGCTCCTCTTGCGCCAAGCCTTCCGCCATGGCTTTTTGAATAACCCGCGCCGCAATATAACGGCTCACCTCTGTCAGCTCGCGGATGGGCGGGTAGACCAGGCCCGGAGCATGGTCCCTGGTGTATTCGGCTAACGCGTAAGCAGCCTCGAGGACCATGGCGTCGCTCACTTCCCGTGCCCGCGACAATAGCGCGCCAAACCCCAGACCGGGAAAAACAAAAGCGTTGTTTCCCTGCCCCACCGGGTGAAGCCGGCCCATATAACCCACCGGCTGGAAGGGGCTTCCCGAGGCAATAATGGCCTTGCCTTGGGTCCAGTGGATAAGGTCATCCGGTAGGGCCTCACACGCACTGGTGGGGTTGGAAAGCGGGAAGATAACCGGCCTTTCGCAGTTCGCAAGCATGGCCCGCACCACCGGCTCTGTAAAGCTAGCCCCTTGCCCCGAAAGGCCGACCAGAACTGTGGCCTGGGAGTTCTGAATGGTTTCGAGCAATCCCGGTTCGGTCCGCTCGGTCTCCCAGCCGGTAATTCTTGCGGGATCCTGCGCGTAGGCGCGCTTGTAAGCTTCCATGTTTCGCCCAGAGATAAGAAGCCCCTTGGAGTCCAGCACCAGCAGCCTCGAGACCGCTTCCTCTTTACTCAGCCCTTCACGCATCAAACCCTGCTGCAAAGCCCAGGCCACCCCAATCCCGCCTGCGCCCGCACCGTAAACAACTATGGTCTGGTCACGCAAGCGTTCACCTTTGAGCCCGCACGCCGAAAGCACCCCCGCGAGCGCCACCGCCCCAGTGCCTTGGATGTCGTCGTTGAACGAGGGCAGTGATCTGCGGTAGCGCTCTAGCACCGCAAAAGCGCTGTCTTTGCTAAAGTCTTCCCACTGCACCAGCGCCTTGGGGTAGCGCTTTTTGACACCCTCCACGAACTTGTCGAGGAACCGAAAATAGGCCTCGCCCGTAAGCCTTTTGTGGCGAACACCCAGGTACAACGGGTCGGAAGTCAGGTCTTGCCGGTTGGTACCCACGTCCAGTTCTACCGGCAAGGTCTTGTCCGGACCCACGCCGCCGGCGGCGGTGTAAATGGAGAGCTTGCCGATGGAAATGGCCATGCCGCCAAAACCTTGGTCGCCAATGCCCAAAATGGCGGAGGAATCGGTGGCCACAATTAAGCGCACTTCTTCCAGCGGCACGTTGTCCAGGGTCTCTTCTACCCGGTCAATGTCGAAGGTAGAAACGGTGAAGCCCCTGGGATAGAGGTAAATTTCGCTGAACTTGCGCACCGCCTCACCCACCGTAGGCGTGTACAGGATGGGAAGCATCTCCTCCATGTGGTCGGCGAACAGCGAGTAAAAGAGCACCTCGTTGCGGTCTTGCAGCGTACGCAGGAAGATGTGCTTTTCCAGGTCGGAGGTCTGCACCCGGTAGCGGCGGTAGACGCGCTCCTTCTGCTCCTCCAGTGTGGCCACGTGCGGGGGTAACAAGCCTTCGAGGCCTAGCTCCACCCGCTCCTCACGCGTAAAGGCGGTCCCCTTGTTTAGCAGCGGCAGCCGCAACAGCGAGAACCCTTCAACCACTGGCTCCAGATAGCGCTTCCCGTTCCTGTCACGCACCACGTCGTAATAGCGACTAACGCTCATGAGCCTATGCTACGGCCCGGGGCAGGGACAAGCTGCCCTGGTGCCCGCGCCAGTAAGCGGCTATTATGCAGCGGGCGAGTGTATGATTTTCCCGGCGCTTGGGCGCTCGAGACATAGGAAAAAGGCGGGCCTCGAGGCCTTCCATTCGCACAAGGAGGAAAAATGAAGTCTCCCGTTCGGGTTGCGGTCACCGGCGCGGCCGGCCAAATTGGTTACAGCTTGCTCTTTCGCATCGCCTCGGGCCAGATGTTAGGCCACGACCAGCCGGTAATTCTTCAGCTGCTGGAAATTACGCCTGCACTTAAAGCGTTGCAAGGCGTGGTGATGGAACTTGACGACTGCGCTTTTCCGCTGTTAGCGGGCACCGTTCAGACAGACGATCCAAACGTGGCCTTCGCCGACGCAGATTACGCGCTTTTAGTAGGCGCCATGCCCCGCAAGCAAGGCATGGAACGCGCCGACCTGCTTTCGGCCAACGGCGCTATCTTCACGGCGCAGGGCAAGGCCATATCTGACAACGCAAAAAGGAGCATCAAGATTTTAGTAGTGGGCAATCCAGCCAATACCAACGCGCTGATCGCCATGAACAATGCCCCAAACATCGACCCTCGCCAGTTCACCGCCATGACCCGCCTAGACCACAACCGCGCCATCTCGCAACTGGCGGCGCGTTTGAAAAAGCCTGTTACCAGCATCAGGAAAATGACCATTTGGGGAAACCACTCCACCACCCAGTTCCCGGACCTTTACCACGCCGAGGTAGACGGCCAGAACGCTTACGCGCTGGTGAATGACCACCAGTGGTACGCGGGCACTTACATCCCCAAGGTTGCCAAACGCGGGGCGGAAATTATTGAGGCCCGCGGGGCAAGCTCCGCTGCTTCCGCCGCTAATGCGGCGATCGACCATGTGCGCGACTGGGCCTTGGGAACGCCTGCTGGCGACTGGGTGAGCATGGGAATTCCCTCCGACGGTTCTTACGGCGTACCCGAGGGCTTGATTTACAGCTTCCCCACCACCTGCGCAAATGGCGATTACCAGATTGTGCGGGGCTTGGACATCAACGAGTTCAGCCGGGCGAAAATGGACGCCACTGCAAAAGAGTTGCTGGAAGAACGCGACACGGTGAAGGAACTTGGACTAATCAAATAGCAGGCGTTTATTAGTTCCCCCAACCCCTTATCAAGGGGGTTTCGTTTTTGACCCTTAACAAAGCGCTTTTTTGACCCTCTTCTTTATGTGTGGTCGGTCGCAGGCCGGGGGATTCTATGTGCAAACGGCGATTACAAAGTTTTGTATAGTCCAGACATCAGCGATCCCAGCCGGCAGAAAATGGGCGCCACCGTGAAAGAGTTGAAGGAAGAGCGCGACATGGTAAAGGCCCTAAGTCTCATTAAGCAGTGCTCGCCAAGCAGAATAAGCCTTCTGACGTTCTGGGTGCTCGTTCGTCATTCTGGATGAAGCGTGGCGTAGCGAGGGATTGCCCGCCAGCTGTTTCACGCCCTTCGATCAGCCGTTCAATCCTCTGCTCAGACAGCAGCTTGACATACCAGGTTCTCACTGCGCACCCAAGCAGGCTTGGTTGCCGGTGCGGGGAGAGGCGTTCCCTGTATACCCGAGCAGCCCCGGTCCCTGCCTGCTGCAGCCAGGCCTGAATCAGTGAGAGATGTTTCGCTGCGCTCAACACGACAGGGGGGTTCGGGATGACAAAGGGGGTTGGGGATGACAGAAGGGACTGCTCGGCGTGACAGATGAATCCCCCCAATCCCCTTGAAAAGGGCGACAACGTATCATTCCGAGCCACAGGTATCATTCCGAGCCGCACCTGTCATTTAGAGCCCCGTACTCGTCATTCCGAGCCCCCCATCCTGTCATTCCGAGGCGTAGCCCTTTGTCATTTCGAGCGGCCCTCTGTGTCATTCCGAGGCGAAGCCGAGGAATCTCGCTTTTGGTCTTTGCTTTGGTCTTGAGAAGAAAAAGAGAGATCCCTCACTGCGTTCGGGATGACAGGGAGTGTTCGGGATGACAAAGGGGGTTGGGGATGACACGAGTGAGCACTCGGGATGACAGACCCTGCGGTGTCGTCCTGAGCCAGGGCGAAGGATCAGCCGTTCAATCCTCTGCTCAGACAGCAGCTTGACATACCAGGTTCTCTTATTGCAAACCTGAGAAACGCCGCTTGTGGGCGCCAGGAAGGACATCTCGCTACACTCAGCATTACAGCGGAAAAAGGTGCGCGAAAGCGAACCGCGCAAAAACGCGGACCACATTATCGAGAACAATGACCCGGCAAACCCTACTCCTTACGAGAAAGAAATAGTTGAACGGAAACAGATGCTCACCGAGTTATCTGCTAGTTTCTGTCCACCCCTGCTTCGGGTCCCAGGGGTAAACAATCCAGGCGTTGGTCTCGCGCGCGTAAAGGTCTGGCTTCTGCCCAGGGAACATATTGTGGCCGGGCTTGAAGTGTAACAAACAAAGCGTGGGCCTTCCGCCAGCACGCAGCACGCGTTCTCTAACCGCCACAGCGGTCTTGCCAGAGTCCCACACATCGTCCACAATCAAAATTCGTTTTCCGTAGAGCAGCACATCTTCCGGGAACTGCAAAAAAACCGGGTCAGTCAGTGTCTCTTGCACATCGGTGTAGAACATCACTGCTGCCACCAGAATATTGCGGAGGTTAGCGGCTTCAGAAATAAGGCAGGCGGGAATCATCCCGCCCCGGCTCACTGCCAGAATGGCGTCATAGTCGTCTGGCTTGATCTTCTTGAGGAGGCCGGCCACCATGCCGGTAACATCTTCCCAGGTAAGGTACATTTTTTCCGCGGACATGGTTCAGTTTACCTTTCAGCAAAGGTCTCGGCAGCAAGTGGCAAAACTTATTCTTGTAAGAGATCTTTCGCAGTGTTCAGAATGACGGAGCAGGTCGCTAAACTAGAAAGAACAGAGAAAAGCCTAAGACTGAACCGGCTTGTCCAACTCAAAAGCGGAGTGAACGGCTCGTAGAGCAGCCTCGGCATACTGTGCGGGAACAACCACCGAGATACGGACTTCGCTGGTAGCAATCATCTCGATGTTCGCCCCCGCGCTGGACACGGCCTCGAACATGCGCGCGGGGATGCTAGGGGTTGAGGCCAAGGCTACCCCAACGATAGATACTTTAGCCACGTCTTTACGCAATACGGCCTCACCTCCGAGTTCGGAAAGAACCGGTTCCAAGGCTTCCATTGCTTCCTCGGCAAAGTCTTTGTTTACAGTGAAGGCCATCTGCTGGCGGCTCGGGTCGTGGCCAGGCACGCCTTGAATAATCATGTCCACCGCAATGCCCTTGCGCCCCAAAGCCGCGAACACGCGCGCGGCAATTCCGGGCCTATCGGGGATGCCGACCAGGCCAATCTGGGCGTGGTCTTCATCTAAAACCGCTCCGGTGACCGCTCTTCCTAGTTCCATGCCGACCTCCGTAACCAGCGTCCCTGGATTGTAGCTAAAACTCGAACGCACGTGGATAATTACTCCGTAACGCTTTCCGTAATACACCGAGCGTGGGTGCAGCACCCTCGCGCCCAGGGCGGCCATTTCCAACATCTGGTCGTAGCCAATGAGGGTTAGTTTCTGGGCTTCGGGGATAAGGTGAGGGTCGGTGGTGTAAACGCCCTCGGTATCGGTGAAAATTTCGCACTCGCGCGCTCCCAGTGCGGCGGCAATTGCCACCGCCGTGGTATCGGAGCCGCCACGGCCCAAGGTGGTGAGTTCTCCTTCGGGTGTGGTGCCCATAAAGCCAGCAATAACCGCGACCTCTCCCCTTGCGAGCGCTTCCTTGATCAGCTTTGGTTCCACGCTCAAGATGCGCGCATCGCCATAGCGCCCATCGGTGGTGATGCCGATCTGTCCTTGTGTGAAGCCCTTGGCCGGAATGCCCAAGGCGTTCAGTTGCATGGAGAGGAGCGCTACCGATTGTTGCTCGCCGATGGTGGTGAGCATGTCGAGCTCGCGCTGGGGAGGGCGAGGGGCAACCCGCTTTGCCAAAGCAATCAGTTCATCGGTGGTGCGCCCCATGGCCGAGACCACCACGGCAATCTGGTGGCCCTTTTCAAGATAGTGTTCTATCCGCAGAGCCACTTTATGGATGCGCTCGAGGTCGCCCATCGAAGTCCCGCCATATTTCTGGACCACCAGAGCCATATTCCGAAGATGCTATCACGGAAGTTTTTTTGCGCCAAGCGCGCTGCGTATACTTGGCCAACAGGAGGGAGACATGGCGTATCCAGAATGGTTCAAGAGCTTTGTTCAGGTAAACCTGTGGCCGGGACTCGACGCTTCGCTGCTCACTAGCCAAGGCGGCCAGGCGGGGTTCATGCTGGCTTCGGAGGAGCTTGAAGTGCCCGAGCACGCCCACCAGGGACAGTGGGGCATTGTGGTGGAAGGCGTGGTTGAGTTAACCATTGGCGGGGTTCTGCACGTGCTGCGCAAGGGAGACAACTACTACATTCCCGCTGGGGTTCCCCATTCAGCCAAGCTGCACAAGGGGGCCATGTTTATTGACGTGTGGGAGGGCGTGCGCGTGCCCGTACCCGCCGAAGGCCAGTCATGAGCGTGCTGCTATCTGAGCAAAAAGACCAGGTCCTTACGCTCACACTAAACCGGCCGGAGAGCGTCAACGCAATGACTACCGAGCTTTTGATTGCGCTGGACACGGCGCTTGAACAAGCCAGGGATCCGGGCATCAGAGCGGTGCTGCTAAGAGGGTCGGGGCGGGGGTTTTGTTCCGGTCAGGACCTCAGGGAGCAACTTCGTCATTGTCATTCGTACGGTGAGCATCTACGGCGTTACAACTCGGTGGTCGAGCGCATAGTTTCTCTGCCCAAGCCGGTGGTTGCCGCGGTTCATGGTGCCGCAGCGGGAGCGGGAATGTCGCTTGCCTTGGCCTGCGACTTTCGGATTGTTTCCGCTGACGCCTTCTTCACAACTGGCTTTAGCCGGATCGCCCTGGTGCCGGACTCTGGCATGACCTTCACCTTGCCGAGCATGGTGGGAAGGGCTAAAGCCTTCGAGTTGATGGCCACCTCGGAGCGGCTCACACCTGAGCAGGCCTTGTCGCTGGGGATAGTCAACCGGGTAGTTCCAGCAGAGGCTTTTGAGCAGGAGGCGGCTAACTATGCCCAGGCATTGGCGCAAGGCCCCACGATGACATTGGGGTTCATCAAGCAAGCGCTTTACCGGGGTGCGCACTCAAGCCTGGGTGAGATGCTCGCCCTCGAGGCCGAGCTCCAAGAGTTGGCAGGAGCGACACTGGACCACCAAGAAGGGGTGAAGGCGTTTTGGGAAAAGAGGGCTCCCAAATTTCAGGGGAAGTAATTCTTACAATGAACTTCGAACTTCGGGACATCAAGTCCCGGCTTGGGAGATACCCTCAGAACAGCCATCCCCAGCACGGTTCTGGTATAGGCTAACATCGTGATCCGCTACTTGAAAGGAAGGGTTCTCTTGCGATCCCCGGCATCGGTGGTGGTGCTGGTGGGAGGGGTAGGCCTCGAGGTCTACTGTCCCAGCCCCGCCCTGGCTTCATTGGTGCCGGGACAGGAAGCTACGCTGTTCACCAAGCTGGTGGTCCGCGAAGACGACCTTTCCTTGTACGGCTTTTCCGACGAACGCTCATTGGGACTCTTCGACCTGCTTCTGGGCGTAAGTGGCGTGGGCCCCAAGGTGGCGCTCAACCTGCTTTCCAGCCAGACCCCTGGACTGCTGGCCCGCGCGCTTGCCGATGGCGATATCCGGCTTCTCACCGCCGCCCAAGGTGTGGGGAAAAAACTGGCGGAGCGAATCTCCCTGGAACTCAGGGGCAAAGTACCGGACTACCTGCTCATGGATGGAGCACGAACACCACTCTCCACGCCCAGGACCGAAGAAGCCGAGCTCGCACTGGTGGCGCTCGGTTTTAGAGAAACCCAGGTACGGACCGTGGTGGCCGAGATCGCCCAAAAGAACCCCGAAGCGGGAACCCAGGAACTTATTAAACTGGCGCTTAAGGCGCTGCGGTAAGCCGATACCCCGGCATTAAAACAACACCAATCTTTACTGCTTCAAGAGCCAGGGCAGTATTTGGTTTAGATCCTTGACCTCGAGGTCCGCTGGAAACCGCGGATTCGGTTTCTTGTAGCCGCGGTTCACCAGTACCGAGCGCATCCCCGCCGCAATCGCCCCCGCCACGTCGCGTTCCGGGTTATCCCCCACCATCACGCACTCAGCGGGCTTCACTGCAAGCCGTTGGCAGATCCACTGGAAAATTTTCGGGTCTGGCTTACCCACCCCCAGCTCGCCCGAGACCGCAATTTCCTTAAACCACATACCCAGATTGGCACCGCCGATTTTCTGCCTTTGGAGATCTGGCACTCCGTTGGTGACCATCCCGAGCGAGTACTTAGGGTGTAGCGCCTCGAGCAACGAAAAAACTTCTGGGTAGAGCGGGTACTTCTTCCGCGCTCGAATCCACGCCTCCACCATGCGGTGCAAATGATGAAACTCGCGCACCCCAAAACGCCCCAGCGCTTTACGCCACACCGCTTGCCGGTAACTTGTCACATACTGAGCAAGACCTTGAATCTCCGGCGTTGGCTGGCTGTAACTGGCCCAGAGCCCCTCGAATGCGCTGTGGCCAATCCGGTCGCAGTATTCAAAGAACGGCCCTTCCCGCCAGATTTCCATGGCCGCTTCCTTGGCCGCCTCGGCAACTGGCTGGGGCTGAACTGGGTAGTGGAGCGCGGCGTCTTGCGCGGCGGCGAAAAAAGCCTGTTCAGAAACGGGCGCGTCGAGTATCAAGGTTTCGTCAAGGTCGAAGATAAGGGCTTTAATCACGTTGTGTCCTCGAGGGCGTACCCAAGTGCCAGAACCCAAGCATGTCAGCGAGTGTGAACAAAAGCATGGGCATCAAGATGAAACTTAGCGCACTCGCTTAACTCGGAGCGCCTCTTTCAAGCAAAGCCTCAGCCCCGCGCACCAACGCCACCTTTGAGCTCGCCGCCGACCCTTGGCGTAAGCCTTCTTCCATGGCCGCAAGGTAGCTTTCCTCAATCAGGGCAATCTCGATCGAGATTATCTTTTCAAAAGCCTCCACTGCCGGAAAAACCTCATGCGGGCGGAGCACCATGCGCAAGTGCTCGAGCGACAGCTCCTGCACGATACCCATGGCGGGGATCATCTCGCTGGGTCCGATCCCGAGCCTCGCGTGGACCAGTCCGATCCGCTGGCGGCGCTGTGCATAGGCGCCGTCATACTGGCCGGAAAAGACTTCCTTGTACCACTGGGCAAAGCTACCGTAGAGCCTTTCGACCCTGCCGGGAATCGCCCAGAGCAGCTCCCGCATCTCCGAATCCTTGCCCAGATAGTCGTAGAACGCCAGCGCCACTTCAGAGGCAAGGGGGATCATATGTTCACCAAGCTCCACCAGTTTTTGGCAATGGGTCTCGGTGAAGCCGGTGCGGCGCACGAGGGTCTCGAGCAGGGCACGGGACGTCATCTGCTCTATCTTACCCAGCCCAACCTGGTCTGGTTCCCAAGAACCGCTATAGTGAGCTTTTATGTCACTCGGTGCTGACCTCTTGGACTACTTGCTGGTTGGCAGGCACCACCATCCGGAAGTGCGAGGCGGGGTCTTGCAGCAAGGCCTCGAGGCCGGCGGCCTTCGCGTGGCGTTCGGCCTGGTTAAGCTTATGTATATACGCTCCCACAAGCTCGCGCAAATCCTCCACGCCGCGCGCGTCAAGTTTTTGCAATACTACTTTTGCGCCCTTGGCCAGCCTGCGGGCATGGGCGGACTCGTCCAGACCCATCTCGGGCCAGTAACGCAGATACACCCGCCCGCCGGTCATGCCAGAGCAGATCCAGGGGCCGGGGTCCCCAAGCACCACCGCACGGCCACGGGTCATGTATTCAAAAGCAAAGCCCTTGGCCTGGGCGCGCGCCGCTATGTTACCGAGCTCGTCTTGCACCGGGCGCTCAGGCTCACCCGCCAGCAGTACATCGGCTCCGGAAAGCCGGATGCAAAAACGGCTATCTGCCTGGCCTTCGACAATCAATAGGCCGCCGATGGCTCCATAGGCAAAGGATTTTCCCACGCTGCCGTCCACATATTTTCCGTAGGGGTTGCGGCCTTTAAGCACGGTGACACCGCCGCCGTAGGCCCCCTTGGCCACGCCGTCTTGGGCGCCGCCTTCCACCAGGATCTCGAGGCCTTCCACGTTGAAGGCCGCAAGGCCATTACCGGCCACGCTGCCACCATCAAAACGCAGCTCCACCTTGGCGTCCCAGCCTTTGCCGTAAAGTTTACGGCGCGCGATTTCCCCCGCCAAGTGGGTGCCGAGCGCCCGGTCAGTGGAGCCTACGGGGCCTTCTTGGAAGACCAGCTCGCGGTCACCTTCTTCGTAAGCCTTCTCCACCACCTCGGTGATGCTGCGGGTCAGCTGGTTGAGGGGTTTGCGTAAAATGTGCGCCGCGCGCTCCTTGATCCAGTCCGGAGCGGCAACCGGCAGGAAGAAGTAGGAAAGATCGAGCGCTTCCGTTTGGGCTTCTTGGTATAACAATTCGCTCTTGCCCACAACTTCGCTCAGGCTGCGGTAACCCAGCTCTGCCACCAGACGGCGCAGTTCGTCACCCTTGGCGGAAAAGAAACGGACCAACTGCTCCACCGCGCGCTCGAGGTCCTGCGGAACAAAGCGCTTGAGCCCGTGGGCCTGCGCTTGTTCCATGGTCTCGATCTGGGTGGTGATGCCCACGTGGCAGGTGTCCAGCTGACAGCCGCGGCAGATGGTGCAGCCGATCGTGACCATCGCCAGCGTGGCCATGCCTACCCGGTCAGCGCCCAGAAGCACCATGCGCAACACGTCATAGGCGGTCTTGAGGCCGCCGTCAGACCAGAGTTCAACCTTGTCCCTCAGCCCGGCCCGCACTAAAGCGCGGTGTGCCCGGCGGACACCCACCTCCACCGGCAGCCCAGCGTACTTGAGTCCGTGCCATCGCGCCGCACCGGTCCCGCCCTCGAAACCAGAGAGTGCGATGATATCGGCACCCGCTTTGGCGATACCCACCGCAATGGTGCCAATACCGGGAATCACCGGCACCTTGACCGAGATCTTGGCCTTGGGGTTCACGGTCTTGAGCTCTTCGACCAACTGCGCCAAGTCTTCGATGGAGTAAAGATCGTGGTTGTTGGAGGGGCTGATCAGATCCACCCCGGGGACCGCGTTTCTGGCGGCAGCCACTTTGGTGGAAACTTTTTTACCCGGCAGATGCCCGCCTTCGCCGGGCTTGGCCCCTTGGCCAATTTTGATCTCGATCACGGCGGAGGAGTTCAGCATGTAGGCACTGACCCCGAAGCGGCCCGAAGCCACCTGCTGGCCGCGCCAGTGGGTCAGCTTGCCGATCATGTCGGGGATCTCGCCGCCTTCGCCATTGACGCAGACTATGTTGAGCTCTCTCGCCGCTTCGGCGTAGGCGCGGAAAGCGGTCTCTCCCTGAGAACCGAAACTCATGGCGGTAATCACAAAGGGCAGCGAGTGGCCGCCAACGCCCAGGTCCACTTCCTCGGCCAGCACGC
>JAMCQK010000180.1 GCA_023382135.1 Deinococcus sp. | reverse complement strand
GCCGCGGCCGGTGATGGTGAAGACGTCTTCCACCGGCATCAGGAAGGGCTTGTCGATGTCGCGCTGGGGGGTGGGGATGTAGGAGTCGACGGCGTCCAAGAGCTCCCAGATCTTGTCCACCCAGGGGTTGGCGCCCCTGGCGGTCTTGGGGTCCTTCTGCATCTGCTCCAGGGCCTGCAGGGCCGAGCCGCGGATTACCGGGATCTTGTCGCCGGGGAACTCGTAGGCGGAGAGCAGGTCCCTTACTTCCATCTCGACCAGGTCGAGGAGCTCGGGGTCGTCCACCATGTCCACCTTGTTCATGAAGACCACGATGTGGGGGACGCCCACCTGGCGCGCCAGCAGGATATGCTCGCGGGTCTGGGGCATGGGGCCGTCGGCGGCCGAGACCACCAGGATGGCCCCGTCCATCTGGGCGGCGCCGGTGATCATGTTCTTGACGTAGTCGGCGTGGCCGGGGCAGTCCACGTGGGAGTAGTGGCGGGCTACCGTCTCGTACTCCACGTGGGCGGTGTTGATGGTGATGCCGCGGGCCTTTTCTTCCGGGGCTTTGTCGATCTGGTCGTAGGCTTGGGTCTCGATGCTGGGGTTGGCGGCTGCCGCCACAAAGGTGATGGCGGCGGTGAGGGTGGTCTTGCCGTGGTCGACGTGGCCGATGGTGCCGACGTTGACGTGGGGTTTGGTGCGTTCGAAGATTCCTTTGGCCATGGTGTTTTCTTCCTCCTTGCTTGCTTACTTCTGCTTGGCGTAAATACGCCGTTTTCTCCCTTCGGCCCGCTTGCCCGCTTTTGCGGCAGGCGGCCTTCTCGAAAGAGCACCCACGGGCTGCCACCACAAAATTCTGGAGCTCGAGGCCGGGATTGAACCGGCGACCTCACCCTTACCAAGGGTGTGCTCTACCAGCTGAGCTACTCGAGCCCATTGGAGCGGGAAACGGGACTTGAACCCGCGACCCTCTGCTTGGGAAGCAGATGCTCTACCAACTGAGCTATTCCCGCGGTGTGGTGGGCAGGGATGGATTTGAACCATCGAAGGCGTGAGCCAACGGTTTTACAGACCGTCCCCTTTGGCCGCTCGGGCACCTGCCCTTTCTTTGCTGGAGCCACCCAGGGGAGTTGAACCCCCAACCTTCCGATTACAAGTCGGATGCTCTACCGGTTGAGCTAGGGTGGCGCTCCCTGCTCTGGGCACTCCTGGACCAGCGGGATTGAACCGGGCCCGAGCGAATAGGCTAACATAGCGACTAGGCAGAGTCAAGGTCGCTCTCGGGTGTGTTTCTGCGTTCAGGAAGCGAAAAAGATTGCCTGGACCGGCAAAATAGTGGCGCTCGCCGGAGCGCACCTCGGTAAGCGGGGCTCGCCTCCCCCCGGGCCCTCTGGGCTGCTGCCAGACAGGTAGAAGGAAAGCGGTAGGGCTAGGAGGCTCTGCCTTTGGCAATATCCCCGACCCAGTTGAGGGCCTCGAGCCGGCGCCTGGATCGCTGGTGGCTTTGAGGGCTAGGCGGTGGGTGAAAAGTGCTTCGGCCCGGTAAAAATCCATCCAACGTGTTGAGCCACACCTTGACCGTATTTTTACGGTTCAGGCTGGCTTAGGTCTTGGGGTGAAGGTCAGGCGGTTCCGGGCGCAGTACAGTACTCGCATGCGACTCACCCCCTACGGCGCCGCTGGCACCGTTACTGGTAGCTGCCACCTGGTCGAGGAACAAGGGTACCGCTTGCTATTGGACTGCGGAGCCTACCAGGGATCGGATGAAGAAAAGAATGGGCTGCCCTTTGGCTTTGACCCGAAAACCGTAGACGCGGTTGTGCTCTCCCACGCGCACATTGACCATATTGGCCGCCTGCCCATGCTGGTGCGGCAAGGCTACCCGGGGAAAGTGTACGCAACCGAACCCACTTTGCTCTTTTTGCCGGTCTTGCTGCAGGATTCGCTCAAGCTGATGGAGGAAGAGCGTGAACGGCTAAAGCGCAAAGGAAAAGAGGTTCCGCCGCTGCCGTGGGACGAAAGCGACTTGAATGAGCTGATGGGCCGCCTCGAGGCCCTCCCCTTCCACCAGACCAGGGTTTTCGGGCCGCTCAGCGTGCGCCTGGACCACGCCGGCCACCTGCCGGGAAGCGGCTTTATTCGGGTGGATTCAAAGGACAGGCGGCTGGTGTTCAGCGGCGACCTGGGCCACAAACACAAAGATGTGCTCCCCGACCCCGAGTACCCGCCGGCAGCACAGCTGACCCTTTCCGAAGGCACCTACGGCGACCGCAACCACCGGCCTTTCGAAGAAACCCTCAAGGAGTTTGCCGAGGTACTTAAAAAGACTTTTTCCAAACGGGGAAAGGTGTTCATTCCGTCGTTCGCGTTGGAGCGTACCCAGGAAATTCTTTATTCCATTCGCGAGATGGAAGAAAAGAAAGCCCTTCCAGTGGTTCCGGTATACGTGGACTCGCCCATGGCCGACCGCATCAGCGATATCTACCCGAAAGTCAAAGAATATTTCAGCCCGGAAGCACGGGCGCTCTATGCCAAAGGCACTGACCCCTTCAGCACCGCGCGGCTGGATTACACCAAGAGCGTGGAGGAATCAAAGGCGCTCAACGAGTTGGACGGCCCTCTGGTGATCATCGCGGGCAGTGGCATGATCTCCGGCGGCCGCATTCTTCACCACTTGCGCCACGGCCTTCCAAGCCCCAACAACGCCTTGGTGGTGGTGGGCTACCAGCCAAGGGGAGGAATTGGGGCCAGGCTGATTGAAGGTGCGGATGAAATTCATATCATGGGCCGGGCCATTCCGGTACGCGCCCGGACGCATACCTTGGGCGGCTTCTCCGGCCACGCGGGCCAGGACGAGCTTTTGGACTGGAACAAAGACCAAACTAAAGTGGCGCTGGTTCACGGAGAGCTGGAGAAATTGCACGCGTTAGGAAAACTTCTCTCGGAGCGCGGCAAGAAAACTTGGGTAGCCCAGTGGGGCGTGCCAGTAGAAGTCTAGAGTCAAAGGCCTGCTTGTTACGATAAGCGCCTGGTTCTGCATGCCGAACGCCCTGATGAATCTATGGTCGGCGTTTAGCGCTCATCTGTTGCGTTAGCAAAATAGCTCCCGCGGTTGCGCCTGCAGCTTCTGCGGGATGTTGGCTATGTTGCGCTCGGCGGCTTTTCGGTGGGATTGAGATTTTAAGTATCTCCAGTCTAGGTTTGTCGAAAGGCTTGAAAAGCCGCGCTGTGTTCCTGCCCGCTTCGCAGCAAGCGGGCCTTGCTCACTATGGAGATACTCAGCAATCTGTTGTGCCCTGGTATTGTCGAACGAGAGTTTTGCGGATGCTTTGCAGAACACTGCTACGTTTGGGTTCCCATCAGGAGCGGCCCTTGGTCGCAGAAAAAGAGCGTTAGGGCAGAATAAGGCGCGGTACATGTAT
>JAMCQK010000085.1:2347-3410 GCA_023382135.1 Deinococcus sp. | reverse complement strand
TTGCTTACTAACTGGTCAAAGCTGCCGCTGCTTTCACAGGAAGAGCGCCAGCGCCTCCAGCAAGAGGCTGCAAGCATCCGGCAAGCCACTAATCTTTACGGCTGGGACGGGGCTTGGTACTGGCGGGCCACCACCGACTCTGGCCAGGTGCTGGGCTCAGAAAACTCGCCCGAGGGCAAGATTTTCCTCAACGCCCAGACTTGGGCGGTCCTTTCAGGCCTTGCGCCTAGCGAGCGGGCGGAGCGCGCCATGGGCTCGGCACACGAATACCTCTACCAGCCCTACGGCCCCTTGTTGCTGGCGCCCGCATACTCGGTTCCCGATCCCCAGATTGGCTACCTCACGCGCTATGCTCCTGGCTTGCGTGAAAACGGCGGGGTCTACATGCACGCCGCTTGTTGGGCCATCTTGGCCGAGCGAAAAATTTATGGTGCCGATGCCGCTTACCGGGTGTGGAAGAGCACTTGTCCCATCTACCGTGGTGCCAACCCAGATGCCTACGCCGCAGAACCCTATGTAATGCCGGGCAACGCGGATGGCCCGCTTTCGCCTACGCCAGGCCGGGCGGGCTGGACCTGGTACACGGGCTCGGCTGCTTGGAATCTGCGCGCCATGGTGGAGGGTGTGCTGGGCGTGGAAGCAAGCTTGGAAGGATTGCGGATCAACCCCGAGCTGCCTCAGGAGTGGAACGACTTTAAACTTACCCGCAGTTACCGGGGCGCCACCTATCACATTGAGGTGCGGCGCAAAACCCAGGATCAAGAAAAAGGCTGCTGGGTAGATGGTGAACCATGGCAGAAGCCTACCTTGCCCATTAGGACCTCTGGCGAAGTTCGGGTCCTGGTGGTTGCCTGAAGGCTTGCTTCTTATCTTTTCTTTGACGAGACCATGACCAAGAACAGGCTTAAAAGCGGTTTGATTATCGGGGCCTTTACGCTTTTGCTCATGGCTCAAACAAATACCTTTTTCACTTCATGGAGGCTTCAAGTGGCGAAAGCTAAAAATGTAGTTCTGCTGCCGGCTCCCGATGGCCTTGTAGCGCAAGGCGGTAGTGGCCAGGTTA
>JAMCQK010000085.1:0-2337 GCA_023382135.1 Deinococcus sp. | reverse complement strand
GAGAGCCTCGAGGCTCCCCTTCAGCCTCTCGACCATGGTGGCCGGGATGTTCTCGCCATTCCCAGCACCAGCTACGCCGACACCACCGGCTTGCCCGACCGGACCTACTGGTACGCGGTGGCCGCGCTGCGGGCCGCCGACGGCGCGCCGGGAAAAATTTCGGACAAGGTGCAGGCCAGCTCCAACATCAGACCGCCGGCACCTATCGTCATGCGGGTGGATGCCTCCGCCAGCGCGGGAAAGCTGGAGCAAGTGTGGCACATGGTTGGGAGCGAGCATCTTTCCCAACTGTTTGATACCAGCAAGAGCGGCGGCAAGGTAATCGGTCCAGACTTTGAGGAGTCTTTGCGCCTGGCAAGAACCGAGCTCGGGGCCACCCTGGTGCGCGCGCACAACATTCTCTCGGATGAACTTGGTGTTTACCGGGAGGTAAATGGAGAACCGGTCTACGACTTTACCAAAATAGACCAGATCTTCGACCGAGTGCGCGCCTTGGGACTCCGGCCCATAGTGGAACTTTCCTTCATGCCCGAGGCGTTGGCCACAGACCCCACGGCGACGATCTTCAGCTACGGTGGCATTGTGAGCCCCCCCAAGGACTGGCGGCGCTGGGCTGAGCTGAACCAAAAGCTGGCGCGCCATCTGGTGGAGCGCTACGGGTTGGAGGAAGTTCGTGAGTGGGGTTTCGAGGTGTGGAACGAGCCGAACCTGGGCGGCTTCTGGACCGGCAACCCACGGGAACAGTCGTACTTTCGGCTTTACCAAGAGGCTGCTCGCGCTATCAAGTCGGTGGATAACAAGCTCAAAGTAGGTGGCCCCGCAACGGCTGCCGCGGGGTGGATTGAGTCCTTCCTCGACTATGTACTCAAAAACAAGCTGCCCCTGGACTTTCTTTCCACCCACACTTACGGAAACCCGCCACTGAATGTTGGTGCCGCGCTCAAGTCGCGCAAGATGAAAAACGTAGAGGTGTGGTGGACCGAATGGGGAATTACCCCAAGCCACTTTAATCCGATCAACGATCTACCTTTCGGCGCCCCCTTTGTTCTTCACGGCATGGCTGCTGTGCAGGGGAACGCTAAATACCTGGCCTACTGGGTGATCTCCGATCACTTTGAGGAGCTTGGCCGTCCTCAAGCACTTTTCCACGGGGGCTTCGGCCTGCTTACGGTGGGCAACCTGCGTAAACCGCGCTACTGGGCGCTCAAGCTGCTGGAAGAACTTGGTACCGAGCGCATCAAGCTTGAGATGGGCGGCGACGGCGCGGGCTCACTGGTGGATGCCTTTGCGACCCGCAAGCCCGATGGAAGCATTTATGTGCTGGCTTGGAACGGCACGCTGGACCAGACCAAGGCGGGCGGGTGGGGCCTCTTAGACCGCCGCGTGATACTCAAACTTCGAGGCCTCGGCGCTCAAAAATACCGGGCCTCACTTGCGCGCGTGGACAACTACAACTCCAACGCGCTTGCCCGCTACCGGGCGCTGGCAGAGCACTGGGGTACTACCTCCGCTTGGCCAACAGAGGATCAGTGGAAGATTTTGAAGCAAGGCGACCAGCTTGACGAGCGAACCCTTCCCGCACCCTCCATGGAAGCCGGGGTGCTCACGGTTGCATTCGATCTTCCTATGCCTGGGGTGGCGAGGCTCAAGCTGATACCGGAAACCAAATAACACTCGGCACCTTTATTCTGTTGACCCTGCCCGCAATAAACACACTTTTACAGGACCGAGGTCCAGACCCCTGCGTCCTTCTAGTTAGCTGTTAGCTGAACGGGCTGTGGAGACGCGGGGCAGATAGGTACTTTTTTGTTTTGCACTGTAGGTTCTGGCAGATCCCCGCAGCGCTTTGCGGGCTACGGGAATACAGCGGCGCCCGGTCTGCTCGCTCAGGTACATGATGTGGCCAGCGATACTAAGTACGGTGACCGTTGTCCGTTGGAAGCAAAGATAGGTGTGGCAACAGAAAAGGCAGCTTCGTCCAGGTCATTTACCACCAACGTGGTACTGGCCCCGGCGGAGCCTTTTGAGTAGTTCCATCATGGCCCTCACGCATATTTTCAAGCCACCTTATTCTGTTTGGGTGTCTGGTAGCCAACGCTTCTGGCTGCCAGGTCTTTTTGGCAGGTTTGTGGGCGTATCTCACACCGTATTCCCCCCGGCAAATATTAAGTACCAAAAGATGCCTCCCCACAGCCATAAGCCGTCCGATTCCCAACTGCTTGCTTGAGGGTGTGTACACCCCGTGCTAGAATCCCCAGTGCTGCTCAGCAGCGGATGGGCCGTTAGCTCAGCCCGGTAGAGCACTCGTCTCCAAAACGAGGTGTCGGAGGTTCGAAT
>JAMCQK010000055.1:1373-3446 GCA_023382135.1 Deinococcus sp. | reverse complement strand
TCGAGCAACCTTCTATGTCATTTCGAGCGAAGCGAGAAATCTCTCTGTTTGGTCTTTACTGATGTTGGGGGAAAAGAGAGATCCCGAACCACAACTAGCCCTTCGGGCTGAGCACTGCGTTCGGGATGACACGAACGAGTGTTCGGGGTGACAAAAATACCTGTGTCATTCCAAAGTTGAATTCTACGAGGACTTTGGTGAGGGCATGAGCCTGCTGGCTACCGTAAATGGACCAACCACCGCTGGCTGGTTCGAGTGGTCGGTTTACTACGACATCTGCACGGACTGGGGCTGGCACAACTACATAGCCAAAGCCTACGACGCCACCGGAAACACCAAGAGCGCCAATTTCAGTGTGTACGTTGATTGGTGGTGGTGTGGGTAAACAGGTGGAATAAAGGGACGTTAACCGCCAGCCGCAGGCGGCCAAAGCTGCGGCTGTAGCCTTGGGTAAAAAGCAAAATTGTGGCTAACTCAACACCGTCAGAAAATCCCCTGGCGGTGTTCTGTTGGGACAAGCAAGGCCGGAAGGCGGCTCCGGCGGCGCATTTTGGGGAGAGGGTAGCCACGGGCATCAGGCGGGCCTGCTCTAATGTCCGGCCATGCCCGCTCGGCACAGCTAACTAAAGACCGCTTAACTCAGGCAGTTGGTAATGTGCTTGCAATGAGCATTGGGTGAGTTATACTGGAATCCAGGAGGAAAAGGAAAAGTATGAAGCCAGCAATGAAGCTCATCGCAGTGTTAGCTGTTCTTGGCCTTGCGGCATGTACCAACGTCCCGGACGCCACCACTCCCCAGGTGACCCTGTCCCAGAGCACGTCAGCCATTGCGTTCCCCGGATGGCTTTACGCATGGGGCACGGCTAATGACGCGGTAGGCCTTGCCAATGTGGAATGGCGCGACGGCGCGGCTGTGTAACCAACCAGCCCACCGGAGCGGTTACGGTATACAACTACAATTTTTCGCGCAATTTCCCAAGCTGCACCGCCGGCCTTTATGGCAACCACCCGTTCACCGCTAGGGCTTATGACCCGAGCGGCAACTTTATGACCAGCGTGACAAGAAACGTTATGGTTTACGCGCTCACGCAGTTCTCGGAGGCTGAGCCTAACGACACAGCGGCCGCCGCCAATGCGATGCCGTGCGCTACGGACGCCTATTATGCATCCGGCAGTATTAGTCCAGCGACGGATGCCGATTTCTACGCGATACCCGCCACTGCTGGCCAAACACTTGTGTTCCAGACCTTCATGACCGCCGATCAGTCGGGGCCCTCGGGCTGCAGCTATGCGGACGCCTCTGATACCTATATCCGCTTCTACGACACCGATGGTGTTACTCTACTGGCCTCTAATGACGACTCCGATTACTACTGCTCCTACCTTACGTACACTGTTCCTGCAACAGGGACTTACTACCTGAGCGTTCGGTCCTACGGCGACCTCTACGTGCTCCCTACGTACTACCTCAGGATCCGCAAGCTCTAAACCTTTCAGTTCCCTGAGCAGGTTTTCCAACCGCCCGGCCACTGGCCGGGCGGTTCTTCGGCCGGTGTGAAAAAGAGATTCCTCGTCGGTCAAGGACCTCCTCGGAATGACAAATTCCGTCGTGTCACTCCGAGCCCCCATCCTGTCATTCCGAGGCGAAGCCCGTTGTCATTCCGAGGGCGTAGCCTCCCCGTCATTTCGAGCACCCACCCCCGTTGTCATTCCGAGCGCCCACTCCCCTTGTCATTTCGAGCGGCCCTCTGTGTCATTCCGAGGCGAAGCCGAGGAATCTCGCTTTTTGGTCTTTGCTTTGGTCTTGAGGGACAAAAGAGAGATCCCGAACCACAACTAGCCCTTCGGGCTGAGCACTGCGTTCGGGATGACACGAACGAGTGTTCGGGATGACAGGGAGTGTTCGGGATGACAGACCCTGCTGTTGTCATGATGCCGTTGTCATTTCGAGCAACCTTCTATGTCATTTCGAGCGAAGCGAGAAATCTCTCTGTTTGGTCTTTACTGATGTTGGGGGAAAAGAGAGATCCCGAACCACAACTAGCCCTTCGGGCTGAGCACCGCGTTCGGGAT
>JAMCQK010000055.1:0-1363 GCA_023382135.1 Deinococcus sp. | reverse complement strand
CTTTGGTCTTGAGGGACAAAAGAGAGATCCCGAACCACAACTAGCCCTTCGGGCTGAGCACTGCGTTCGGGATGACACGAACGAGTGTTCGGGATGACAGGGAGTGTTCGGGATGACAGACCCTGCGGTGTCGTCCTGAGCCGCGCCTGTCATTCCGAGCGCGCAGCCTCCCCGTCATTCCGAGGGCGTAGCCCGAGGAATCTCGCCTTTTGACTTGATGGGTTTGGGGGGAAAAGAGAGATCCCGAACCACAACTAGCCCTTCGGGCTGAGCACTGCGTTCGGGATGACACGAACGAGTGTTCGGGGTGACAGGAGGAGGTTCAGGATGACGGACAGAGGCGCATAGATGACGGGCGGGTTTAGCCATTGCGGTTGTGTCTTGACTCGAGGGCGTCGTCCTGAACTAAGGGCGAGGGATCTCGCAAGGCTGAACTCCCCAGAGTTGGCCTGAACGTCTCACAAGTATTGAACTACAGCCGGGCGGTTGTTTCTTTATGTGGTAGCCGCTTTGGGTCAGCCTGGGGCCTTTGCGCTGGATGCACCCACGGCGCCAATGTCGCGCCGGTAGACAAAGAAGGTCAGCCCCAGAGCCAGGAGCGCCGCCGAAAAAATGTAGGGGTACTCCGGCCTCAGCCCGTAGAGCGTGGTTCCCAGGACCGGTCCCAGCATTCTCCCTAGTCCCTGGGCGCTGCTGGCAAGGCCCGCCGTGGAGCCCTGCTCGTGGTCGCCCACCGCAAGAGACTGCGCGGCGGAAAGCCCCGGCCCCAAAAGCGCCCCGCCAGCGCCCAACATAACCAGCGAGACGGTGAGCAGAACAAAACTGTTTCCGCCAATCAGCCCCAGGTAGCCCAGCAAGGTTATGGGCAGGCCCACCATCATCAACGTTCTGGGCGGCCACTTCACCACGCGAACAAAAAAGCCTTGGATCAGCACCGCCACCAGCCCAAAAACCACCAGCGCAGCCCCAACCGCACGCGTAGTCGCCAGCGGTGAAAGCAAAAGCTTGTCCTGGTAGTAGAAGGCGATGGTCTGCTCCATGGCCACCGACGACAGATTGACCGCCAGGCCCAAGGCCAGGATAGGCAGGAGCCGGGAGTCGAGGAAAGAAAGCTTGGGCGGTCTGGCCGGGCGGGCCTCCGCCGGGCGCGACTCGGGCAGAACCAGATACACAAAAAGCGCGTTCAAGAGCGCAAAACCAGCGGAAAAAAGCACCGGCACCAACAAACCAAAGCCTGAAAGCGCCGCGCCCAGCGCCGGGCCAAAGATAATCCCCAGCCCAAAGGCCGCGCCCAAGAGCGCAAAGCTCTGGGTGCGGTTTTCTCTGGTGGTGATATCGGCCAAGTAGGCTTGGGCGGTGGGCA
>JAMCQK010000211.1 GCA_023382135.1 Deinococcus sp. | reverse complement strand
CGGGGCCCCACCTTCGGCCTGGCGCAGCAGAATTCGAAATGCGTTGCCCTTGAGGTGGCCGGTGCGGAGTTTGTTGGTGTGGAGGCCGGTTTCCAGCAGTTTTACGCCCGATAGATTGTCAAACTCGGCGAGCCTGTGCTGATATTTCGCCGGTATGCTGATCCACTGCCGGGTCACCGCGTGTTTGTCTTTTAGCCCGGCGACGCCGATGCCCGCTTCCGGTACCCCGAGCTGGTCCCGGATGAACTCGAAGACTTGGCGGGTAGTGAGACCTGTTTTTTCGATGTGTAAGTACAGGTGCTCACCTTTGCCAGATGGAAGATACGCGGGCACTTCTGCCACCTGGAAGTCCCTGGGTTCTTGCCGGATTACCCCGCCGGTTCCAGCAAGCAAAGACGTGAGGTAAGGGTACTTATCGAAGTCGAAAGCCAGTTCGGGCGGCAGGGCGTTCACGGGTCAATCGTATAGCCTAGAGGGGTGAGCCTGGTTCACCCACTTGAAAAGCGTTTCGCGGAGACCTTGGCAGGCTTTCTTTACGAAAAGGTGGTGGCGGCGGTCTCGGGTGGGGGAGACTCGGTTGCGCTGCTTTATCTTTTGAAAAGCCAGGGGATAAAGGTTGTTGTGGCGCATCTCGACCACGCTTTGCGCGAGGAGTCCTCCCGTGATGCCCGCTGGGTAGAGTCGTTGGCGGCAAACCTGGGTTACCCGTGTGTTGTGGAGCGGGTTGAGGTGGCCAGAATTGCCCAAGAGAAGAAGGCCAACCTCGAGGCCACCGCCCGCGAACTCCGCTACGCTTTCCTGGCCCGGGTGGCAAAGAGGCACGGAGCCCAAGCCATTCTTACCGCCCACACCCAGGACGACCAGGCCGAGACCGTGCTGCTGCAACTGGCCCAGGGTACCGCCAGGGCGCCGGGGATCCGCGGGCGGGTGAACAGCGTGATCCGCCCCTTGTTGGATTTTAGAAGAGATGAGCTGCGCAACTACCTCAAGGCCAGAGGGGCGGCTTGGCTGGAAGACGTGACCAATCAAGACATCTCGTTCGACCGCAACTATCTGCGAAGCCAGGTACTGCCGGTACTAGAAGACCGGTTTCGCGGGCTTGTGCCCGCGCTTTCGCGCTTCTCCAAGGGCCGCCAACTGGAAGATGAGTATCTCGCTCTGGCGGCGGAACGGTTGCTAATTCCCGATACCCGCTGGCCCGTGCCCGCGTACAGGAGGGCCCCCTTGTTGCTGGCGCCCGAAGCTCTGAGGCACCAAGCCTTGCGAAAAGTTTTACAGGGGCTGGGACTCCGGCCCGAGCGGCGGCTGGTTGAACTGCTAGAGCGTGCGCTGAGAGGACAGGCCGTCACGCTTCCCCAGGGTGTTACCGCGCGCTCGACAGACGGGACGCTCTTTTTTATTCCAGAAGTTCCGGTGAGGCTTCCAACAGGCTGGCGCCTGCCTGAGCCCGGTGATTATCTGGATATGCCCTACGGCAAAAAGCGTCTGGTTGAATTTTTGTCCGAGCACGGCGTACCCAAGGAGCTTAGGACTCGTTGGCCTGTCCGGGGTGAAGGTCCCGTGGTGAATGAAGTATTTGATCTCATTCCCGAACCTAGCGAAGACCGGTTCATGCGGCTGGCGCTAAAGAACGCCCGGGGGGCCAGAGCCAACGGCGAGGTTCCGATTGGCGCGGTGGTGGTTAGAGAGGGCAGGGTCCTTGCGGAATCCATGAACCAGGTAGAGGCCTTGAAAGATTCAAGCGCGCACGCGGAGTTGTTAGCCTTGCAACAGGCGATGCGGTCGGTGGACCAGAAGCTGCTCCCTGGCGCCGAGCTCTACGTGACGCTGGAACCCTGTCCCCTGTGCTACGGGGCGGCCCTCGAGGCCCAGGTCTCGCGCGTGGTTTACGGTACCGAGAACCTCAAGGCAGGGGCCCTGAGTGTTCACGGGCTGCCACGCGTCTTCGGCCTCGAGGCTGGACGGCTGGAGCGGGACTGTGCTAGGGTTTTGAGGGGCTTTTTCTCGCAGCTTCGAGCTGCCCCCGGCGTCTGAGCAGGGTGGGCGGGCTGCTGCGAGAAAACTGGGCAATGAACTGGCTCATGCTTTAGGCCCCAGCGAGCCTGGTTTGAGGAGTTGTGGAGGGGTGCCAGAGCGGTTGAATGGGCCGGTCTCGAAAACCGGTATACCCGCAAGGGTATCGAGGGTTCAAATCCCTCCCCCTCCGCCAAGCCCGCCAAGTGCAGGCTTTTTCTTTTGTGTCCCCACCCTCTACGCCAAGGCTTGTGGATATGGTGCCGAAAGAACTCAACCCTTCGGAAGTGTCGTTTTTGCTGGATGGCTTGGGGTTCTGGGCCAAGGGTGTAAAGCAAGACGTGTTCAGCATTTCTTAGGCGGGAGTCCTGAGTGCCCGGTAGGCACCTGCGGCGACACTACCGTAAACAGCGTGCAGCTGCGGGCGGGGCCCACCAGCTTCAAGCGGGTCTCACTTCTTCACCTGTCCTTTGAAGAGCCTTTCGGTGCCGCAGTAAGCCACGCCCTTACACTAAAACTGCCGCGCTCCAGGAGCCAGCTTTTCCTTGGCTTCAGCTGCAGGTAGTGTACTTTAGCTACAATTTAGACCGGCGTTACCGCTTCTCCAAGGCTTACCTGCATGCCGGCAAAGACCCCGTGCTCGAGGCGGACCTCTGCCTGGCGGGCGTGATGCCCGAAGTCATGGCCGACTTTGTGCGCGAGGTCGTGATAGTGCCCGCTTTTTTCTCCTCTGCGTGAATGACGCGGGGTTAGTGGAATAGGGCTTACCCCACCCAGAAGCCAAATTCACCGCCGAGCACAGCTTTTTGTTGCAAGTACCCTTCGGCCGCGGCCTTTCCTTGCTCGATCGCATTTTGAAATCCCGGAACGCCCAGTAAATAAATCATGCTGGCGAGCTCACCAACAACGGTAAAACCCCTCAGTTGCCGCTCTTCTTCCCAGAGTGCCTTGGCGCTTGTCTCCCCCAGCTTCCAGGGAACCCGTAGGTAATGTTCTGGCCCGTGAACATCGGTTATTTGCAGCTGGTACTGCTGGCGTTCTGTTCCGCGTAGTTTGGGCACCGCACCGGGTTGGCAGTAGGAAGGGGAGAGGTTAGTGAGCACGCCCCGGCAGGCGAACGGCCTGGCCGAATAGGCCGAGCATCTCCTGCCGCCGTCTAGTAGCGGACAAGGGTCTCTCTCCAGGAAGAAGTTGGTGGCAAAGCTTGGATCAAACTTTTCCCGTGCCAGACGCGAGAGGCGTCCTCGGCCTACTTTCCGGGTCTTTTCCAGCACCGCCGTACTGAGCGCCGCTGCCAGCAGCTCCGCTTCTCCCAGAGAAAGCAGCACCAGCGCGTAGCAGCAGAAGAAGCAGCCTTCTCGGCAGCTTACCGAAAGCGCTTTTTTTGCCAGATAGCTTGATATGTCCTGGTCTAGGGCAAGATGGGCTTGGCCTACCTTTGTTTTGATCTCCATT
>JAMCQK010000191.1 GCA_023382135.1 Deinococcus sp. | reverse complement strand
GCCCGACTTGGTATTGGCGCATACCGCGGCGATTGAAGCGGGGCTTCTTGAACGGTACCGGCAAGAAGGGCAAGTACCTGTGGAACTGGATCTGGAAGGCCTCGAGGCCAGCGGGGTCCAGGTCATCCGGGGCGACTTCCTAGAGCAAGGGAGCCTGGCCCAACACGACCCGGAAAAACTGGTGCGCGCCCTATTGTCGCTTGGCTAGAAGAAAATCTCATGCTCGCAAGTGTATAGTTGCGCTTGCCTTTGTTCGGTTTTACAAAAGGGTGGCATTCTTCCTATGATTCCGCTTTTCTATATAGACCCCCACGGCGACGACCACGGTCTGGGCTACGCCTATCCCACCGCAGCCCTCTACGCTGAAAGCGGCTTTGCCGATCTGACAGGCTTTCAGGCTATCGATCAACGAGGCCAGCTTGTGCTCCGCGTACGGCTGGCCCGCTACCCAAATCCGGCTAAGGCCCCACTGGGCTTCTCGCTGGCAACCATCGCCATTTATGTGGACAGCCGGCCCGGCGGAAGCGAAGATCTCCCCGGCGCAGGCTTCCGTACACCGAAAGGCCAGGGCTGGGACCAGGCCTACCTGATTACCGGCTGGGACAGCTCGGTGCGTACCCCCGCTGGCGGAAACGAGCCGCTTGCGGTGGAACGCCAGGGCGAATGGATTGAGTTCAGGCCCGGCCTTCCACCAGGAAACTACGGCTACTACGTGGCCGCTGGACTTTACGACCCGTTCGCGCCCTGGAATTTTCGCCCGCTCAGGCCGGGCGGCGGGCCCTGGGTAATCGATGGCCCCGCTGGTGCGCCCGCGGCGGTGGATGTCCTCGCAACCAGCCAGGCGCGCTCGTACTCTACGGGCGTACTCAGACCGGTAAAGGCTTCGCCCAGCCGCTGGTCGCTGGCGCTGCTCTCTGGCTTGCTGGGCTTGCTATTCATAGCGCTTTCTTACCGCTTTCCCAAGTCTTCCCCGCCGCGAAGACCTAGGCGGGTCTAAGGTCTTCCAGGATGAGCCAGCCAACACCTTCAGGTGTAGCATCCAGATGGGGAGCAAGCTCCCTGCTGGTCTGCTCCTTGAGTTCCGCGAGTTCCTTGGTTGTGCGGACCAGCAGCGTTACTTGATAGAACCGTTGGCCCTCGGTGGGTGTGCCGTCTTCAAAAAAAGCAAACGGTGCGCGTCCGAGCGCATCCACCAAGACGTGCACCTCGCCTAATGTCTTTGGCAACGAATCCTTGGGGTTGAATTCCATATCTTTGGGGTGCCAGAGATAGCCCTGGAAAAGTTTGATAGCTTTCATGCTTCCAGCCTCTCCACCTGCACCCCGTTCCGAACGTACACCCTCGGCAAGCGCGGTGAAAGCCGCACCGCGGTCTCATAGGCAACGGTGCCCACAAGATTCGCCCAGCCATTCAGGCTTGTCAGAGGATGGAAGTCTGGTGTGAGCACCTCGAAAACCTCTTCAAGGTTTGTTTGTTCTTCCAGGCGCACGGTGATCTGGTCCATCGAGATACGCCCGACCATGGGCAAGGTTTTCTGCCCCAGACGCACCGCGCCTTTGCCAACCAGCGACCGCGGCACGCCGTCCGCATAACCCACCGGCAGCGTGGCCACCCACTCGTTCTCTCTGGCGCGATAAAAAGCGCCGTAGCCAATGGGCGTTCCCGCGTTCACCTGTTTTATCAGCGATGGCTTGGCCAAAAGCCTGGCGATGGGCATGAGCCCGGTGTTCTCGGCAAGGCCGTACAGGCCATACCCCGGGCGCACCATGTCGAAGGAGGCCTGCGGAAAGCCCAGGATGCCGTAGGTATTCGCAAGGTGGTAAAGGTATCCAGGGCCAAGAACGCGTTTCACCTCTTGGAATTGTTTGATCTGGTCGTTGGTCTGCACTGGGTCTTCGTCGGCGCTCGCCAGGTGTGAGGCAATGCCGGTCACGCGCAGATGGCTGAGCTTAGAAGCCATGTCAACAAAATTTTTGGCGCTGGCAGCTGGCACCCCAACGCGGCCCATGCCGGTATCCACCTTGACGTGGGCCTCGGCGACTATGCCCCTGGCGCGAGCGGCGGCCTCGAGGCCCGCCGCCGCCTCCCACGTTCCAATGAAGGGCGTGAGTTTTTCGTTCAAAACGTCTTCAGTCTCATCCGGGTGCAGGCTCCCCAAAAGAAGAACCGGCGCCGTTATTCCCGCTTGCCTGAGCGCTTTTCCCTCCGAGACCGTGGCGACCGCAAGCCCCCAGGCCCCAAGTTGAATCAGTTCTTTCCCGATGACGGCCGCACCGTGGCCGTAGGCGTTGGCTTTGACGACACCAACCACCTTGGCATCCGGCGCCTTTGCTGCCAGCAGCCGGTAGTTGCAGGCAAGGCGGCCGAGGTCAATTTCCAGCCAAACGGGGCGCATGGCATTCAGTCTACCGGTCTTGGACATAGGTTTTGCCGGGATGGGTTTGCCGAGATTAGGCTTAGAGTATGCGGGCCCGTAAGACTAGCTTCGAGCACAGGTTGAAGGAGTTTCGCCAGCAGAGCTATTGGCCGGGAAAGGTCAAAAGCCTCGAGGCCGCCCTGCGCTTTGTGAACCAGCGCGGCTTTGTCTTCTTCTGGCCCATCCAGGGCTGCGAGCTTCCCAGTTTGTGGGTGGCGGCGGCAGGTTGGCGCGAGGTTCCTTCCAACCACGACGACCCTGGGCATATTACCTGGGGCTGGAAAGACCGCATGTTGGGACAACGCAAGTGGTACTACGCCAAGGTGTTGCGGAAAAAAGGGACTATGATCAGCCTCGAGGCCGCACCCTTCTTCTACCGGTTATCCGAGAACTACGGTTCGCCGGAAGAAGACTACCTGACACAGTATCAAGAGGGCAGGCTTTCGCCCGAAGCCAAAGCTATTTACGAAACACTGCTTTCCGAAGGGCCGCTCTACACGCAGGAACTGCGCAGGAGGGCAAAACTAAGCGACAAGCTCTACCGCTTTGCCAAAGGCCTGGACGAGCTGCAGGCGGACTTCAAGGTGCTGCCCGCGGCGGTGGTGGAAGCGGGCAGGTGGAATTACGCGTATGTTTACGATCTAACGCACCGGCACTTTCCCCAGTTAGCCGAGAAAGCAAAGATAGTGGACGACCTCGAGGCCCGCCGGAAAATCCTGGACTTCTATTTCCGCTCCGTGGGAGCAGCCACCCCCCAGGAAATTCACAGGCTCTTTGGCTGGGAAAGAACCGACCTGGAGGAAGCCCTGGAACAACCCATCGCCCAGGGCAGCCTTTTGCGCACCGCAGAAAAGCTTATCGTGAGGCAACTTGGGTAGCTTCTGCCAGCGCCTGGAAGATCCCCCACTGCGCGGGCAAGAGTTCCGGGTGCCACTGAACCGAAAAGAAAAACGGGTGGGACTATGATCAGCCTCGAGGCCGCACCCTTCTTCTACCGGTTATCCGAGAACTACGGTTCGCCGGAAGAAGACTACCTGACACAGTATCAAGAGGGCAGGCTTTCGCCCGAAGCCAAAGCTAT
>JAMCQK010000208.1 GCA_023382135.1 Deinococcus sp. | reverse complement strand
GTCATCCCCAACCCTTCCCCGTCATCCCGAACGCAGTGCTCAGCCCGAAGGGCTAGTTGTGGTTCGGGATCTCGCTTTCCCTCCCCAAACCCATCGAGTCAAAAAGCGAGATTCCTCGGCCTCGCCTCGGAATGACAATGGGGGTGGGCGCTCGAAATGACACACAAGGCCGCTCGGAATGACAAGTACGGAGGTTCGAAATGAAAGGTGCGGCTCAGAATGGCACGGCGCAAAGCCGATGAGCCACAACCTTGAAAAGCGATGTGCGGAGCGCACCCTTAATATCGTGCAAGGTCTTGGGGTTAACCGTTCTGGGTTTTTCTCCACGCCTGGATGGCGTCGCGTCGCCCCCAGTGGCATAGACTGTTTGGACTGAAGGGTTTTTTGGCCAAGGAGCGATCCCAGAATGAATGCAGTGCATGAGAACGAGGGCATCAGGGTTCAGGTCGTTTTGGCCTGTTCCTTGTGCGGTGACGAGGGCAAGATTTTGTACCAGAACCTCAGGGACCGCCTCTTTGGGGCTCCAGGAACGTGGAACCTGGTGCGCTGCCCCGGATGTGGCTTGGTCTGGCTCAACCCGCGCCCATTATCTGAGGATATCGGTAAGCTTTATATTCGGTATCACACCCACCAGGCCGCTGTCGCGGTTCCCGGGGTCGCTAAACTGCTAAGGTTTGCCGAGCTTGCTGTCTCAGCCGCGCATCTGGGCTACACGACAATATTACAGAGCCCTTCGCAGAGAGTATTGGGTCGGGCTCTTGGTTGGGTAAGACCCATAAAGGAGCTTGTGGAGCTTGACATTATGACCTTGAAAGCACCGCCCGAGAAGCTTCTTGACGTAGGCAGCGGAAGCGGACATTTTCTGACCAGGATGCGCGAACTAGGCTGGGATGTAGTAGGAGTTGAACCCGACGGCCAAGCGGCGCGGACAGCAAGAGAGAGTTTTGGACTTGATATTCATGAAGGTGTTTTAGAAGAGGCAGGGTTTCCCGACGATTCCTTTGATGCCGTCACCATGAACCATGTAATAGAGCATGTCCCGGATCCCGTGGCTACCCTTCATGAGGTTCGGCGGGTGCTTAGGCCTGGTGGCAGAGCGGTGGTGGTTACACCCAATGCGGAGAGCATGGGGCATAGATCATTTGGGGAGGCATGGCGGGGCCTCGAGGTGCCCAGACATTTCCACCTTTTTTCTCCTGGGAACCTCAAGACTGCCGCTGAGCGGGCGGATCTCCGGGTAGTAAATATAAGGACCACCGCGCGTTCGGCCAGCTGGATGTATGCGGCTTCCGGCCTGATTCGCAAGAATGGCGTCCTTCCAGGAAGCGCACCGGTCAAACAGGGCCTTTGGCTGTGGTTGGGAGGGTTGGCCTTCTGGCTAACGGAAGAAGGGCCCAGCCGGGCTAAGGGTGAGGGTGAAGAGGTTGTAATGGTGGCGGCCAAGTGACTGTTATGGGGGCTTCACAAACAAAACAAGGACCTGGTTCATGGCCCAGTGTTGCCATTATCCTGCTCAACTGGAACGGCTGGCGCGACACCCTGGCCTGCCTGGCCTCGCTGGAGAAGCTGGATTACCCTAACTACCAGATTGTCGTGGTGGATAATGGATCTACCGATGAGTCGGTTGCCCGCATTCGTGGGTCTTTTCCGCATGCTTACCTACTGAAAGCGCAAAAGAATCTCGGTTTTTCCGGCGGGAGTAATATCGGGATTCACTATGCTCTCGAGCATGGGGCTGACTACATATGGCTTCTCAACAACGATACCGTTGTTGAAGCTAACACGCTTAGGGCGCTAGTGGCCACCGCCGAAGCCAACCCGAGAATTGGAGCCGTGGGTTCTGTGCTCCACTACATGAACCAACCCAAACGTGTGCAAGCGTGGGGTGGGGGTTGGGTCAAAATGCTTCTTGGTGTGACAGGGCTACATCAGACCCTGGTACCGGTCGAAAAACTAGACTATATTTCAGGTGCAAGCGTGTTAGTGCGCTCAAAGGCGCTTGAGGAAGTGGGTGTCCTCGATGATAGATTTTTTTTGTACTGGGAGGACACCGACCTTAGTTTCCGTCTGCGCAAAGCTGGCTGGCTGTTACAGGTGGCGGACGAGGCAAGAGTGTTCCATAAGGGATTTGCTAGCGTTGGCCCGAGAAGTCTCTTGCTGGACCGATATTTTAATGTTTCGGCCGCCCACTTTTTCCAGAAACATTCTACTATACCCCTTATCCCCATAGTTATCGGTATAGGTAGTCGCATGGTTAAGCGAGTTCTCCAAGGACGATTCAGCCATGTGCTGTATGTGCTGCGGGATGTGCGCAGGAGATTGTGACATCATGCGCTCACAGGACTTCCAACGCATGCAAGATAAACTTACAATCGCTATTCCGGTGTTCAACTTCGATGCCTCCCAATTGATTGAGGCGCTCTGTTCGGAGATTGAGGAAGCGAGACTGAACGAAGCAATAGAGTTGGTCATAATTGACGATGGCTCAACGGAACTAACTCCAAAAAACGCTAATATCAAAGCGCTAGAGCGGTATCCTCGGATTGTGTCCAAGCACATTGAGTTCGAGCACAACTTTGGCCGTGCTCAGGCCCGAAATATGGGTATTGAGCAAGGCGAGGGCGGGTATCTCTTGTTTCTCGATGCCGACATGTTGCCCGACAGCTCCCAGTTCTTGCGCAACTACTTGCAGGTCATTTGGCGGGGTGGTTGGGACGTGGTGTGCGGGGGCATCAGTTACCGACAGATAGGGGAGGTGAAGGGACCGTACCGGTTGTATCAATACCTCAGCGCTAGTACGGATGTGGTGCCGGCAACAAAGCGTAATGTGTTGCCGTGGAAACATATTCTGACCTCGAACGTGTTGGTTAAGTGGACTGTAGCCAACGAGGTGCCATTTGATGATCGGTTTAACACCTGGGGATACGAGGACCTGGACTGGGGCATCCGCTTGGTAACCGGTGGGTACAAAGTTCTGCATATTGACAACACCTGTACCCACCTTGGCTTAGTCCCGAAAGATGTATTGCTCGCGCGCACCAAGGCATCGGTCAAGAATTACACGCTGCTGGCCTCAAAGCATCCCGCTTTCTTCAAAGAGACCCGCATCTTCGGTGCGACTCGCTTTCTAGGTTATTTGAGCCCGCGGGTGCTGGGATTCCTAAGCAGAATGATCTCCCGAGTCCTGAACAGTAGAGGTTTGGGCTATAAGGTGCAGTACGTAGTGCTGCAGTTTGGCAAGGCTGTGTGGCTTACTTCCGAACTGAAAACCCAAGGTCTTGTTGGGAGGCCGCGGTGTGAGCGGTAGTGATGTAAGTGTCAGTGTGGTTATCCCCACCTGGCGGGGTGCAGAACATATAAGCCTGTTACTCCAAAGCCTGTGGCGTCAGACTCTCTGCCCCGCCGAGGTCATCGTCATCGACTCCTCTTCCACCGATGACACCGCCAGCATAGCGGCGGAGGCCGGTTGCACGGTCGAGGTCATCCCCAAAGCGGCGTTCGAT
>JAMCQK010000067.1 GCA_023382135.1 Deinococcus sp. | reverse complement strand
GCGAAGGATCTCTCACTGCGTACCCCAGCAGGCCTGGTTGCTGGTCCAGGGAAAGACCTTACTGCTTACCCGCATAGGCTTGCGTCCCTGAATCAGCCTGCCTGCTGCAGGCAGGTGAGAGATGTTTCCCCTTCACTTCGTTCAGGGTCAACATGACACGAAAGGGGTTCGGAATGACAGGGGACTGTTCAGTTTGCGATGACCCGGAAGAGCACTCGGAAAGGCAGGGGGGGGGGTGTTCGCGGTGGTAGGTGCAGCTATCCGCTGCAGTGCCTCTTACTTACGGCCTTATTTAGATCTTGTCGGCGCGCAGGAAAAACGCCATTGGCAGGCGTATGTAGGCGTTGTGCTACTTCTCACTGCCAAGCTTCTTGGTACCAGTCCGGCAACTAGAATCCGCCAAACAAAAACCCCCCAGAGGCCTCTGGGGGTTCTGGTACAAGGCGAGATGTTACTTGAGTTCTACCTTGGCGCCGGCGTCCTCGAGCTGCTTCTTCATTTTCTCGGCTTCGTCCTTGGAAACGCCTTCTTTCACCACACCGCCCTGCTCGGTGAGGTCTTTGGCTTCCTTAAGGCCCAGGCCGGTAATGGCGCGGACTTCCTTAATTACGTTGAGCTTGCTGGCGCCGGCGTCCTTGAGCACCACGTCGAACTCGGTCTTCTCCTCTACGGCGGGAGCGGCAGCGGCGCCCGGCATGGCCACAGCCACAGGAGCGGCGGCGGTTACGCCCCAAGCATCCTTGAGATCATCAATTAGCTGCTTAAGTTCCAACACGGTAGCACCCGAAAGCTGTTCCTTGATTTTTGCGATATCCAAAGCCATGATTATTCCTCCTTATGCCGCAGCAGATTGCTTCTGCACATAGGCGCCTAGAACTCCTACCAGCTCGGTTTGCTTACCACCCAGCACGCTTACAAACTCGGACATTGTGGCCTGGAGCACACCCACCAGTTCGGCTTGAAGCTCTTTTTTGCTGGGAAGGTCGGCGAGGGCGGCTACTTGTTTTGCGCTCAGGGCCTGGCCCGAAAGCAGGCCGCTCTTGGCCTGGGGCACGCCTTTCTCGTTGTCCTTGGCGAACTCCTTGAGCACCTTGGCCGCGCCCGCGGGGTCTTCGAACATGACCAGCGCCGAGGGGCCTTTAAGCTCCCCCAGGCTGGGCATGCCGAGGTCCGACATGGCCTTGGTGATCAGGGTGTTTTTAGCGACAAACATGCGCGCGCCCTTTTCCGAAAGGGCTTTGCGCAGTTTGCGCTCACCAGCGGCCTCGAGGCCCTGGTAGTCCACCAAGAAGAACGAGCCGCCCGCCCCTTTCAGGGTGTCCTTGAGCGCATCCAGCAGATTAACATTGCGCTTACTCGGCACTGTTCCTCCATTCGCTTGCCCACCAAGTTTTGGGTTGATGTACAAGCCAGAACCTACCGGGGTTGGGGTACCCCGATTGCTTATTGCGAAAACGCTTCCCCTTTAGCGCCTCGGCAGGATTTTTCAGGTCCAGGTGCCTCGCTGCAAGCTGAGGCGGAGCCCCCTGCTGTCTTGGGCCACTGGCGCAGAGCGCCTGAGTGCCAAAGGAGAGTATATACGCCGGGGCCTAAAGCCGCAAGTAGCGGGACCAACTCTTGAAAGCATCGATCTGCAGAGAACGAGCACGTAGTGCGCTGTGCCCACCAGATCTCGTTAACAATGATTTACAACTCGTCAAGCAGGGCTGGGCGAATGCCCGGGTGTCTCATTGGTACGTTTGCTGAGATGCGGGAAAGAGCTTTATCCGCCTGGCGGGGGCTGTGGGCAATAAGGCGCGCTTGACTTTGCCGATACTGGCGGTTCTGTTGGGGGATACGGGGCGGGCGGAGCCCTATGGGGCTTTTCTGCGCTACCATAATTAATTCAATGGTCAATTAATTCATGGTCGGGCAACTTGTCGAAAGCTGGCAGATTCACAACCGGATCAATTTGTACCTGCTGGACGGACTCCCCAAGGACGGCTTGAACGCGGCTGCCTTGTCCAAAGGGCGCAGCGTGGGCAGAGCTTTTGCCCACATGCACAACGTACGGCTGATGTGGCTGGAGGCGGCCAGGAATTTGCTCGAGGACTTGAAAAAGTTTGAGCCGGATGACGAGCCAAGCACCAAGGAACTAAAGAAAGCCCTGGAAGCCTCTGGCAAAGCCATTGAGAAGCTGCTGACTCAAAGCCTTGAGCAAGGGGGGAAAATCAAGGGCTTCAAGCCGCACGCAGCGGCTTTTCTGGGCTATCTGATCTTCCAAGTCCCCCCGGACAGGTTGTGCTGGCACTGAAGCAGTCTGGGATGCCCCTGGACAAGAAAACCGCCTACGGCATCTGGGAGTGGGGTGTTCGCTGAACTGAAAACCGCGGTTGGGAAGCTGGAAGCAACCCCTGGTGGTCAGAACATCCCAAGAAACGCCTGCATGAAGCCTGGCAGGTCATCCGCGTGCTGGGCCGTCACTAGGTTCCCATCCACCACCACGCGCTCATCAAGGTAATTGGCCCCCGCATTCACCAGGTCTTCTTTAACCGAGCTAAAACCTGTCAGCTTTCTTCCCTTTGCCGCGCCCGCGCTTATCAGAACCCAGCCGGCGTGGCAGATGGCCCCCAGCGGCTTGCCTGACTTGTTTATCGCGCTCACCAGGTCCAGCATGGCTTTGTCCCGGCGCATGCGGTCGGGCGCGAAGCCTCCGGGCACAATCAGGCCCGCAAGATCAGCTGCTCTTACCTGCGCAATTGGGATATCCGCCGTGAAGGTGAAGGGCGTTTTGCCGTGGAAGCCTCCGCCGCGCGGGCCAATTACCAAGGGCTTAAACCCGGCTTCCTGAACGCGATAGTAGGGGTATATCAACTCCCGCTCGTCGAAATAGTCCTCGATTAGAATGCCAATCTGCTTCATGGCTTGGCCCTCCTGAGACGCTCTACTAGGTCGTGAACAATGATGCCGGTCACGCCCCAGATATCGTGCCCCTGCCAGGGATAGTGCCAGATTGTGCGCTTAAGATCTGAGCCTGGCACGGCGCGAAGCTCGCTCCAGGGCTCAATGTCCAGCAGTTCGTCGAGGGGAACCCACAGGAGCTCGGCCACTTCTTCCGGGTTTGGCTGTAGCTCCACAGGCGTTTCCACGTAGCCTACCAAAGGGAGCACCCGGAAACCGGCGGGGGAGAAGGCCGGGCTCAAATGTCCCACCAGCTCAACATGCTGTGGCGGGAGCTTTATTTCTTCCCAGGCTTCTCGCAGCGCGGCGTCGATCACGGACTCGCCTTCATCAACCTTTCCACCAGGAAAACTAATCTGCCCCGCGTGGGTAGCAAGGTTGGCGGCGCGCACGGTGAAGACCAGGTGTTCCCCAATCAGCGGCAGCAGCACGGCGGCGTCGCTAAAGCCTAGGGGGGCTTTGTGGGGATGGACATTCAGGCTGAGGACGCCTTGGAGTGAGGAAAAGGGTTTCATGGCGGTCAAGGGTTGGATGTCTCCTTTATCGAGCTTGAGAAAAGCGGAGGCCTAGAAGCAACTAGCCC
>JAMCQK010000155.1 GCA_023382135.1 Deinococcus sp. | reverse complement strand
GACCACGCGGCTTAGCAGAATATCGGGATCAGGGGAAAAGACTTCCACCTGCTTGAGGGCGGTAAGCAGTCGTTCCAAGGAGTCTGGTTCAGCTATGGCATCATCATCCATTAGCCAGACCCAGCCTGCGCCAGCCTCGAGCGCGCGCTTGATACCAAAATGAAAGCCGCCCGCAGAGCCCAGGTTTTCGTCCAGCCTGAGAAGTTCAATTTCGGGGAACTCGCTCTCCAGCATCAAGGTAACTTCTGGAGGTGAGGCGTTCAGTACTACCAGCACATGTGCAGGCTTATGCGTTTGTGTCCGCAAGGCCGTAAGGCTTTCCCGAAGTAGTTCTTTTCGGTCGTGAGTAGGCAGAACAACCCAAATATTTTCATCGCTAGAGAGGGCGTTTTCCACGTTATTCACTCTAGCCCCTCTCCCTCAGCGCCCTTAGGATTTCGGCGGCGATAACGGGTAGCGCTCCGGGCGGCCCGTTGCGCTCGAGGCCGTCCTTGATGGCGGCAGCGCGAAGCCTGGTACCCTCCAGGCGTGTACGCACAGCTTCCGCAATTACTTCGACATCGGCCTTCACCAACGCTAAGGCGTTCCCCAGGAGACGCTGCTGCCTCTCTGCGTTGGCGGGCAGGTACTGCGGCCCCAGCGTTGCAAAGCCAACCACCGGAAGGCCCATTCCAGCAGCCTGCTCATTGGCTGTACCCGCGGTTCCGATGGCTACCTTGGCATGGTGCAGTATGGCGGAGAAGGCTTGCTTTAGAAGCCAGACGCTGGTGTTTCCGCTTCTTGTGACCGCTTGTAACTCGTTCTCCACCCGAAGCGTCCAGCCAGGGGGCAAAACTGCTTGTTCGAACGGGGGTGCCCAGGCCACCAAAGCTTGCAGCTCAGGCAAGAGCGCGGCGGCCTCGAGCATTTTCGGCAAGCTGTAGGCCACGTCTCCCCGGGTGCCCGGAATCAGGGCGAGCACTGGCCTGCCATCCAGCAGGTGATGCAAGCTCCTTTCTGGGGGGCCCAGCATGTCCATAGCCATGCTGCCAACAAAGCGTGCTTTGGCCATGCCAAGCTGGCGGGCGCGTTCTTCGCTCGGTTTATCGCGCACGTAGACCGCCTGCACAAAGGGGTGGAGCCAGCGCTCGTAGAACATGTAGTCCTCGGCGGCGTACTGGTTGAGGCGTTTCAGGCGCTCTGGAACACTTCTACCTCCAATGTAGTAAGTGGAGACCTGCGGCTGTAGATGAAAGAGGGGGAGCTTTTTTCTTCTGGCGGCCACCCAGGCAACAAATAGAGAGTAAGCGTCGCCTACGGCCACCACGGCGTGGGCCTCGAGGCCCCGCCGGTATGCGGTCTTCCACTGGCCCAGGGTGGTCTGGATAAATCCAGCACGGAGGTCGGAAACCAGGTTCTGCCAACTATTAAACGGAAAGCCGCCCGAAGGAATGACCAGATGCGGCCCCAACACTTGCGTGTGGGTTTTTAAATAGGCCTTTCCCTCACCCACCAGCGGCAAGGCCCTGGCCTCTACTCCGGCAAGGTGCTGGAGCAGGCTGGCACCTATCAGGTCTTCAGCGTGTCCGCCTGAAACGATCAGCAACATAGTTCAACGTAGTCTCCAGCGCCAGCCTGACCGCCTGGGCTTGTACGGCAAGCGGCGTGTATGGGCTGGTCTTTTTTAGCGCCAGCGTTTCATCCGGCGGCAGGTGGATAAACCCCACCGGGACTTCCTGTGGCAAGCTCGAAAGCGCAAGGTACATGACCTGGTTGCAAAGGTAGGTGCCCGCAGAATTACTCAGGGTGGCGGGGATGTTTTCGCGCTGCCAGCTTTCGAGAATCCTACGCAAGGGAAGCCTGGAGCCCAGGGCCAGCGGGCCTCCAGGAACAATGGTCTGGTCTTCTCTCACCACACCCGTGTTGTCTGGGATAGAAAAATCCATCAAGTTGAGCGCCAGCCGCTCGAGCGAGATGAGCGCCCGTCCCTCGGCAAGGCCCAGGTGAAGCGCCGCCTCCGGCTTGTATTTGCGGTACAGGCGCGAGAGCTCCTTGGCTACGCCGCCGCTATCTACAGGCAGGATAGCTGTGACGGTCTCGCTCGGCCCGTAAGGGCTGGTTGTTTCTAGGCTGCCCACTTGCGACGGAAGCAAGCCCAGCACGGCTTGGCTGGGGTTGTGATGCTGGCCTCCAAAGGGTTCGAAGCCGGTTACCAGGAAGGGCATGGCCGCAGTTTACCGGAGCGCGGTGAGCCTTGGCTCACTGGTGCCAAGCCAAAGGCTTTAGAGTGGGGTAGACCCCCTGGTTTTTCCGGGTGGGAAGGTTGACCATGGAAGCACTAGAAACCAGACAGCAAAACCGCTACCTGCCAGGCCTGCCCCAGGTGGCGAGGGCGCTGCTTTTTGCCGGCGCAAAGCCGCCAGCAGTGCTGATTGCGCCCGAAGAGCGCGTGCCTTTGTACGGGGATCTCGGCGCCTTCGGGAGCAGCGTCTACGTGAACCCCGGGCTGGCCGCCCACGGAGAAAAAGCCCACTTTGTCTTCAGCTATTCGGAAGCGCTGGCGTCTTTTCCCGAACACCCGGAGGACTGGCGGCTGGTGCTCAAGGTTGGCGGACGGTATCTGCGGGATGACTTGCTTGAACGCCTAATGCGGATGGGTTATCTGCGTAGTGGCGACGAGGCCTTAGAGACAGCGGATTATCGAGTTTTAGGCGAGGTGATCGAGCTTGGGGAACTACGCCTAGAATTTTTTGGAGACGAACTCGAGGCCATCAAGCTGGCGGGCGTTAGCCAGGAAAGATACCTCTTGAGCGCCAAAGCGGGCAAAGCCGAAGGCTTCAGCTCGCGCAAGATTCTGCATTTCCCGGGACCGGTGTTCTTGGATACGCCCTCGCTCGCACCCGCCGAGCTCTGGCCGCTGCTTGCCGGCCGCGACATTACTACCTTCGGCCTGGGCGGACCCGAGCTTCCCGTGGAACACCTGCCTTACCAGGCGCTTCCCCCGTTTCGCGCACGAGTAGGTGAGTTGGTGGAACAGGCGCGTTGGTACATGGCCCAGAACTACGCGCTGGTCTTCTTTTACCGCCACAACAAAAGCCGCCTTTATCTGGAGAAAAAGCTGGAAGGCATTCCGGCTGCATCCAGTATGCAGGTTAGCGCCAAGCCGGGGCGTCTTACCTTTGTCCCAGGCCCCTTTGAAGGCGCCTTCTTGGACCAAGCCTCGCGGGTGGTTTATCTAACCGAGCCGCACCTCTACGCCTTTGGGGCCGCCGAAGCCCTCAAGCGCCGGGTAGCCGGGGGAGATGTTTCCGATCCCGGCGCGCTTGCTCCAGGCGACTATCTGATTCATCCGGAGCACGGTATCGGCCAGTTTTTAGGCCTCGAGCCCCGCGAAATTCTCGGCACCAAGCGTGACTACCTGATCCTGCGCTATGCAGGTGAGGGCCGCATGTACCTGCCGGTGGAGCAGTTGCCCTTGCTCAAACGTCACCCCGGCACTACCGACGACCCGCCCGAGCTTTCATTGCTTGGTAAGGGGGCCTGGAAGAAAGCCAAGGAGAAG
>JAMCQK010000109.1 GCA_023382135.1 Deinococcus sp. | reverse complement strand
CTGTTCAAGAAGCGATAGCTACCAGCACCAGCGCCACCAGCGCACCCGGAAAGAGGCCAATGAGCACGAGGCGGCCCAGGCCCGCGCCGCCCAAAGCAAAGGAAAGACCGATCTTGACCACGGTGTTGGAAAAAGCCGCCAGCAGTACCCCCACCGCCGCGAGATGGGTGACGATTTCACGCGAGGCGGTAAGCCGGGCAAACGAAAGGGTGGTGGCGTCCATGTTGATCAGGCCGGAAAAAAGGCCCACCACGTAAATATTGGTTTTGCCGAAGGCCTCGAGGCCTCCCCTGGCAAGCAACTTCACCAGCGCGTAAGCGAGCGCGAAACCCAGCGCAGCCCCAAGCTGCAAGGGGCTTTTCATCTTGGGCGCCTCGGCGCTGGTCTGGTCGCGGCGGGAAAACCAGAAAGCGGACACCAGCCCAAACCCCAGCCAGACCAGCGCCGGCAGCAAAAGTTTCTGGAATAGCACAGGCGCAACGATTCCGCTCCACAAAAGAATTCTGAGGAGCATGATTTCCGATGCAAGCACCACGCCGCTGGCCCACAAGGGAGCGCGTGCAGCATCGGAGCGCGACTTCGAGGCCATGGAGAGCGTGACTACGGTGGAAGACACCAGACCGCCAAGAAGCGCCGCCGCCCAGAGCCCGCGCGAGCCTAGCGCTTTGAGCGCAAGGTAGCCGGCAAAGTTTACGCCCGCGACCAGGATCACCACACGCCAGATCTCCCTGGGGTTCCAGACCCCAAACGGCCCGTAGTTGGCGTCGGGGAGAAGCGGGTAGACCGCCCCGAGCAGCAGCACCAGCAAAAGGCCGGCCTCGAGTTCATCGCGGTTGAGCCCGCCCACAAAGTCGTGGATCTCCTCGCGGAAGGCCAGGAAGCCGAGCGTGATGGTGCCCGCGAATAATGCGGGCAAGACCAGCCCCATCCCGGAAAGCACCCCCAGCGAGTAGACGATAAGCGCGGAAACCTCGCTAGTTGCGCCTCTGCCCCGGCTGAAGGACCACAGCCCCAGCCCGGCCACCGCCAGAAAACCCAGAGGCACCAGCATGGCCTCTTTGCCAAGAACGCTGATGCCACCCAGAAGACCGATCAGGGTAAAGGTGCGCACGCCGCCCAGAGGACTCGTAGCCCGCTCGGCCCGCGCGCGCTCGCGCTCGAGGCCCACGGCAAAACCAATAAGTGTAGCGGCAACCAGATGCCACAGTGTTTCTTGCATGGGTCAAGATTACTACGTGGAGGGGCGGGAATAGGGTCAGGGATTGTTGAACAGGGTGTGGAGTGTAGAGCCTGAGGTTTTCGGTAAGTACCTTCAAGTATGTGTTGTTTGGTCTGTAGTCTGTGTCCAGCAGGTTCTGGATTTTGGCACTAGGCGCTAGGCGTTTCCTGTTCAACTTTCAGCGTGCTTTTTTTGACCGACGGCCACCGGTTCTTTGCTCTCGGCTTTAGGTTGTCGGCCACTGACTACTGGCTACCAGCGTTCGGCTTCCTCGCCCAACACACTATTCACCCCTGGCCAGTTTGGTAGCGTATACCCCATGCGCATAGGCATGGTGTGTTACCCCGGCCTGGGGGGGAGCGGAATTGTGGCCTCGGAGCTTGCCCACAGGCTTGCCCTGAGGGGGCACGCAGTATTCCTGTTCGCCACCGAAAGGCCTTTACGGCTTCCCAAGGACAGCAAGGCCCGCTTTATGCCGGTGGATCTGCCAAACTATCCTCTTTTCCCGGCACCGCTGTACACGCTGGCGCTGGCGGGCGCGCTGGAGCGCGCGGTGCGGGAAGAAGGCCTCGAGCTGATCCATACGCATTACGCCATTCCCCACGCGGTCTCGGCCTGGCTGGCCACCGAGGGCGCGGTCAAGCTGGTGCATACCCTGCACGGAACCGACGTTACGCTTCTGGGGATTGACCCCGCCTACCAAAAGGTCTCCGCAAAAGCGCTTAAACGGGCCAGTGCCATTACCGCGGTCTCGAAAAATCTTGCCCAGTTGGCAGCAAGGTCTTTTGGCGTCTGTCCACAGGTGGTACCAAACGCAGTGGACGCAGAGCGCTTCCGCCCAACGCCGGAGCACAAACGCCTGTTTGCGGCGGATGATGAATTTTTGCTGGTGCATGCTTCCAACTTCCGCCCAATTAAGCGCGTGGGCGACTTGGTACACGCCTTTGCCAAAATCAGGAGCAAAGTAAAAGCCCGGCTGGTGCTGGTAGGAAGCGGCCCCGAACGCGCCGATGCCTTGCGCGTTGCGCACGCGCTGGGGGTGGATGACAGCGTGACCTCGGTGGCGACCACGGCCTCGCCGGAAGAAGTGATCGGCGCCGCCGATTTATTCCTGCTCTCCTCGGAGTACGAATCTTTTGGGCAGTCCGCACTGGAAGCGCTTGCCTGCGGGGTCCCGGTGGTGGCCACCAATGTGGGCGGTGTTCACGAGTGGCTCACGCCGGAAGTGGGAAGGCTGGTGGAGTTCGGCGACCTCGAGGCCTATGCCCAGACCGTGCTCGATCTGCTGACGTCTCCCGGCCTGCCCCAGATGCGCCAGACTGCCCGCGCCTATGCGCAGCAAAACTTTAATCCCGAACACATCACCAACCAGTACCAAGAGGTCTACGACGCCGCTGTAGCCGGGCTTCCGGCGGCTGCCGACTGCGATTGACCAAGTCTAGCCAAGGCCACCTGTATGTCCGTGCTGCGCTAGGCGGCAAAGTGGAGGCCGGTCTGCCCCTGCTGGCGCGGATGAACAAGCAGTTAATCCAGGACGAAGGGAGCTGTAATCCTATGACCGTTTCCGGGCTCGTGGACAGGAGGCGCCGGTGGCTTGAGTCGGGTGAACGGGAAATTGATTTGTCCAGCAGCAGGCCGCCGGCTGCGCAGTCTACTTGCTGGGGCTGGATGAGTATGGCCGGAAGCAGCCCATGGTGTATTTGCGCCAGTTCTTCGTAGAACGAAGCAGGCGTGGGAGAGGTTTGGGGAGAGCGTTTTTGAGCTTTTATCCCAGGAGCGCTTTCCCCAAGGTGCCGATAAGCTTCGCAGAGCCCGTAAGGGCTAAATATCTCCGGCGAGCCTGACCCTTCGGTCAAACTCACTGGGGCCAGAGGGAGCAAGGAACACAGTGTGGCTTTTCAAGCCTTTCGACAAGCTTAAACTGGAGATGCTTGGTTGTTTCTAGGCCCTTGCCTCCAACTGTGCCAGAAATCCCCTCTTAGCCTAGGCCGGCATTGGCAGCAATTACTTACAACCCGCCCCGTCAAAGATGGTTTCTGGCTGTACCCTGTTTACAGCACCATCCACCCCTTTGGCGCCCAAGACAGGGTGTTTCAGCAGCGTATGGGCGAGCGCAAAACATCGGGACATACGTCCGGGTCCTCCAGTTCTAGCGTGGGTTTGTACAAATTAGGAGGTTCCTATGGGCACGGATCGAAAACGGTGGCGCTGGCTCGGATCGCTATCCCTTTTGGTACTGGTGTTCACAACAGCTTTGTCACAGTCGCAGACGGTGGATCCCTGGAGCGTACAGCGGGGCGGGCAGCTCTACGACAAGTGGTTCAAAG
>JAMCQK010000081.1 GCA_023382135.1 Deinococcus sp. | reverse complement strand
CGTGCGCAAGATGCGTAGGGCGATCTCTCCCCGGTTGGCAATCAGCACTTTCTTGAACATAGCTTTTTCTGGCAACTGGCGCCTTCTTCCGTTGGCAAGACTTGACTCAGCACTTTAGGAGGGATCGATTAAAAACAACACCTGGCCGTATTCCACGGGCTCGGCGTTCTGGACCAGAATTTTGCGAATCGTGCCGGAAAATTCGGACTCAATTTCGTTCATCAGTTTCATGGCCTCAATAATGCAGAGAACCTGGCCCTTTTCCACCCGGTCACCTTCCTTGACAAAGGCCTCGGCCTCGGGTGAGGGGGAGCGGAAAAAGGTGCCCACAATGGGTGCGCGTACTTCTTCTAATTTTTCTTTTTCAGCCGCGGCCTGGGCGGTCTCAGCCGAGACAGGAGGGTGGTTCTGTCCAGCCGGCTGGGCCTGGGGGGTTATCTGGACAGCGGGCGCATGGACTACTGGGATTTTGGAATCTGGGGCCTGCGCAAGCAAGACCTGGCCACGTTTTACAGACAACTTGTAGTCGGGCGTTTCTAAAGAAAGTTCGGATACTTGATACTCGATGAGCGCTTGCAGGATTTGTTTTAGCTCCTTAGACGTCATAGCTCACCTCGGTGGAAACCGCCCCAAGTATACCTGTGATCAGCCTTTGCGCTTTGCGCCGAGTAGGAAGTACCCCATACGACGAATCTAAACTAGACCTAAGCGCGGCTGATGTACTGGCCAGTGCGCGTATCCACCTTAATAACTTCGCCCGGCTGAATGAATAGCGGAACCTGTACCACCGCTCCGGTTTCCAGGGTTGCGGACTTGCTTCCCCCAGAGACTGTATCGCCGCGTATGCCAGGGGGGGTATCGATAATTTTGAGGTCTACAACAAATGGAGCCGTTACCACCAGGGGGCGGCCTTGGTACATGTCCCCGGTGGCCGTGATGCCTTCTTTTAAAAATTTCGCGCCTTCGACAATGTTTTTTGAAACGTGGAACTGGTCATAGGTTTCCAGGTCCATGAAAACCAGTTCGTCCCCTTCGGGATACAGGTACTGAAGGTCTTTGGTTTCCACGTAGATGTCTTGCAGTTTTTCACCGGAGTTAAAGCTGCGCTCCACGGTGGAGCCGGTTTCCAGGTTGCGAAACTTTGCCACTACTTTGGCGCCGCCACGGCCAATTTTTTGGTGCTGGTACTCGACGCAGACCCATAAGCTGTTGTCCATTTCCACCTTGGTGCCAGACCTCAAGTCGGTAACGCTGATCATTAAGCCTCCTACAGCTTGGTCACCTGCGGACGCAGGCCCAACTTATCAATATAGTGCACATACTCGCTTTCCGATAAGGGGTGCTTGCCCGCAAGCGCCACGATAAAGGCTTCCATGACATTGGTGCCGAAGCTGCGGCCGTCCAGGCGGGGCGTGGTGGTGATCAGCGTTTTGATTCCGCGCGTGCGCATGAACTCGAGGTCTTCCGGAGTGGTAGTGTTCGTCAGGACTATCTTGCCTTTCATGTCCTGCGGCATGAAGCGGCGCATATAGTGCCAGTCGCCCGCCACCACGTCGGCCCAGTGAAAATAGCGCTGTCTCCAGTCGAGTACTTGTTTTTCTTGTTTTTCCCCGGTTGGGTAAAGCCATTTAAACGGGAGCAGGGTAACGATAGGCAAAAGAATATACGCCAGCGTACGCAGCGACCGGAGGCTGTAAAGCGGAATGGGCAGGCCCAGGCCGAAGACCAGATCGCCGTAAAGTACCTTCGCCCCCGCTTGATCAAGCGCCTCGGCCAAACCAAACCTGTCCACCGCGCTGGGCACCAAGACCTTCTTGCCTTTCCAGCTCACGATAGGGTCTAGTTCACGCACCGCTTTGCGCTCGAGCGTGTGCTTGAGGCCGGAGCCATCCAGCATGGGGGTTTTTAGCGCGGCCCGCGCCATGCGGAGGGAGTCACGGAAGGTGTAGCGCCGGCTGCCCGCCCACACATACAGATCGGCGCCGCCCAGGCCAAAAGCATCCACTTTTCCGTCGAGCTCTTTTACCAGCTCGACCGCCTTCTCCCACGAGCCGTCGGTACCAATGCGCTCGAGGACAAAAGTTTCCCCCAGGTCCTCGATGTTGACTTCGGCCTTGGAATTGCGCTTGGAGGAGCCGATAGACACACTGACCACGTGTTTTGGCATACAGGCTCACTTTAGCTTACCGGCTGACCCAGCGATAAATGCCCACAACGATAAGCAGCGCGCCCGAGAGCCACAAGATCCGCGCTAATATTTTGGGGGCAGCATCCTGCAAGGACAGCACATAGACCAGGCCGCCCAATAGCCCAATCCCCAGCCCAAACGTGACCAATAATGGACCCAAGTTCTTAAAAACCTCTTGCATATCTACTCTCCTAAGAGCAACTTGACTTCGGCGGCCACGCGTTCGGGGGTAAAACCCAGGTTTTGGTAGACGCCGGGGTATGGAGCGCTGGCTCCAAAACGGTCCAGCCCAATGATCCTGTGTGCATAGCGTTCCCAGCCTAGGGTTGCTCCGGCCTCGATTGAAAGCGTGGGCAAGGACCTGGGTAGAACTTGGTTCCGGTACAACTCGGGCTGCGCTTCAAAGGCTTCCCAGCACGGAAGGCTGACTACACGGACCTCGAGGCCTTGCCGGGCCAGCAAAGACTGGGCCTCGAGGCCTAAACTTACCTCGCTACCGGTCGCCACAATGCAGGCCAGGGGCTTTGTCGCCTCTGAGATCACGTAGCCGCCTTGCAAAAGGCCTTCCGCTGGGGCAAGTTTGGTCCGGTCAAGCACCGGCAAGGCCTGGCGCGTGAGCGCAAGCGCGGTGGGGCCGTCCTTCCGCTCTAAGGCAAGCCGCCAAGCCTGGGCGGCTTCAGAGGCATCGGCAGGGCGAACCACCCAGAGATTGGGCATGGCCCTAAGGCTCATCAGCTGCTCAACCGGCTGGTGGGTGGGGCCGTCTTCGCCTAAAGCGACCGAGTCATGGGTGAACACAAAAATGGTTGGCGTGTTCATGAGCGCGGCAAGCCTTATAGCCGGGCGCATGTAGTCGGAAAAGACCAGGAAGGTCCCCGCGTAGGCCCGCAGGCCGCCGTGAAGGTTGAGCCCGTTGAGGATGGCCCCCATGGCGTGCTCGCGCACGCCGTAGCGAATATAGCGTCCCTGCGGGTTGCTTTTGGAAAAGTCCTCCATACCAGCCGCCTTGGTGTTGTTAGAAGGGGTCAGGTCGGCGGAGCCTCCGGTAAGTTCTGGCAACAGAGCAGCAAGCGCGTCGAGCGTCTTGCCGCTGGCGGCGCGGGTGGCAAGCTTGGCGCCGGGCTCGAACTTAGGCAGGGCGGCGTTCCAGTGGAAGCCGGCTGGGAGGTTTGAGGCTAGGCGCCGGGAAAGCTCGGCCGCTAACGCCGGGTGGGATTGGCGGTAGGCCTCGAGGCCTCTCTCCCATTCCCTCTGCAGCTTCTCTCCACGCTCCTTCACTACCGCAAACTGCCGGTAAACCTCAGCAGGAATTTCAAACGGTGGGTAAGGCCACCGAAGCGTCTCGCGGGTCTTGGCCAGCGCCTCGGTGCCAAGCGCATCGCTGTGGGCTTTGGAGGTTCCCTGCACCGGAGACCCGAAACCAATAATGGTCCTGACGGCTATCAGGCTGGGGCGGGGGTCAGCCTTGGCTTCCCGGATGGCGGAACGGAGGGCCTCGAGGTCGTTGCCGTTCTCCACCCGTATCGTCTGCCAGCCATAAGCCTGGTAACGCGCCACCACATCCTCGCCAAAAGAAATTGTCGTCGGTCCATCGATCGAAATCTGGTTATCGTCATATAAAACAATCAGTTTTCCCAAGCCCAGATGCCCCGCTAACGAGCTTGCCTCACCCGAGACCCCTTCCATCAAGTCTCCATCCGAAGCAAGCACATAGGTGAAGTGGTTTACCACAAGATGGCCTTGCTGGTTGAATTCCGCTGCCAACTTTTTCTCCGCCAATGCCAGCCCGGCCGCTGTACTGATACCTTGACCCAAGGGCCCTGTAGTGACTTCTACGCCAACAGTATGGCCGCGTTCAGGGTGGCCTGGAGTTTTTGAACCCCACTGCCTGAAGCGTTTAATCTCCTCTAAGGGAAGGTTGTAACCAGAAAGGTGCAGAAGCGCGTAGATCAACATAGAGCCATGGCCTGCCGAAAGCACCAGCCTGTCGCGGTCTGGCCAAGCGGGGTCTTGGGGATTATGCTTCATGACCTCAGCCCAGAGTACGAACGCTGCTGCCGCCATCCCCATAGGCATTCCAGGGTGCCCGCTTTTAGCCTGCTCCACCGCGTCCGCCGCAAGCATACGAATAGCATTGATTGCCAAGCCTTGTGCTAAACTGTCCGCCATAAGCTCAATGATACAAGGGCGCGTTTCTTAGAAAAAAACGTCGCGGGATATTTGTCTCTTGTGTAATCGCTATGCTTTTGGCCAGGAGGACAATGTGCGAAAGGAGGAAAAGGTGCGAGGAGAACGACCTTCCGGAACTTTGGCTGTGGTTGCCATTCTGGCAATTTTCATTTTGGTTTTCTGGATAACCGTCTATCTAATCTTTTTATCCCGAGGGTGAACTATGGAGAAAAACCACCGCGCTATTGAGACTTTTGAACGCCTGTGGCTTTTGTTTGTGCTGGGCATGCTGGTTTTTTTCTTGGTTGTGATCACCGGAATGCTTAGAACCCACGGCGGAACCGTGCCCGAAAGAGCCGAGCGCATCGACGCCACCAAAGTACGGACCGAAGGCAACTTTGCCAACCCCAGAGTAGTGTTTGAGGGTGGCCGCTACATAGCTTACGTCCAGGCTTTTGCCTACGGATATTTGCCGGCGGAAATCACCGTTAAAAAAGGCCTGCCGGTAACTTTCTATGTCACCAGCCCCGACGTTCAGCACGGGTTTTACGTGGAAAACACCAACATCAACATTCAGGTAATCCCCGGCCAGGTTGCCCAGGTCACATATACTTTCAAGCGCCCCGGGGTTTACCGGATTATCTGTAACGAGTACTGCGGCCTTGGCCATCAAAACATGTTCGGCAAAATCCGGGTGGAGGACTAGTATGGTTGTTCAATCCATAACCTCAACCGCACGCGAGGCTTACCGGAATGAGCCTGAGAAGAAGGTTACCCTTTACCTGCTGGTCCTCGGGTTTATCGCACTGCTCTTAGGCACCTTATTCGGGCCTCTTCAGGCGTTCAACTACGGGGGAATCGATTTATACCCCTTCTTAAAACCCCTGCTCAAGTCTTACTACCAAGGCCTCACGCTTCATGGAGTGCTCAATGCTATCGTCTTCACCCAGCTGTTTGCCCAGGCCCTCCTTTTGTATTTGCCCGCCAAAGCTTTAGGTCTGCGGCCAAACATGACGCTGAGCTGGCTTTCGTGGTGGATGGCCTTCATCGGTCTGGGCACCGCCGCAATCCCGCTCTTTGGAAACCAGGCCACCGTGCTTTACACCTTCTACCCGCCTTTGCAGGGACACTGGGCTTTCTACGTGGGTGCAGCAGTTTTTGTGCTCTCGAGCTGGGTAACCGCGTTCACCGTTCTGGGTATGTGGCTACGGTGGAAGCGGGCCAACCCAGGGAAAGTAACGCCATTGGTCGCGTACATGAGCGTCGTGACCTGGATGATGTGGCTGCTCGCCTCGCTCGGGCTGGTGGTGGAGGTCGCGGTGTTTCTGATTCCCTGGTCCTTGGGCTTGATTAAAGGGGTGGATCCACAGCTAACAAGAACGCTCTTCTGGTTCACCGGCCACCCCATTGTCTACTTCTGGCTGATGCCCGCGTACGTGATTGCCTATGGTCTTATGCCCAAGCAGGCGGGTGGCAAATTATTTTCCGACCCCCTTGCACGCCTGGCATTCCTGATGCTTCTGTTGTTCTCAACCCCCGTGGGCTTTCACCACCAGTTTGCTGATCCGGGAGTTGAAACCAACTGGAAATTTGTCCACACCGTGCTCACCATGATGGTGGCGGTGCCAAGCCTGCTGACCGCGTTCACACTTGCCGCCTCGCTCGAAAACGCCGGCAGAGCCAGAGGCGGTAAAGGTTTGCTGGGTTGGATTACCAAGTTGCCTTGGGATAACCCAAGTGTCACCGCCATGCTTTTGGGGCTTATCTCGTTTATACCTGGGGGCGCGGGCGGCTTAGTAAACGCCAGCTTCAGCCTGAACCAGGTGGTTCATAACACCGCCTGGATTCCAGGGCACTTTCACTTGCAGGTGGCAACCATGGTTACCATGGCCGCCATGGGGGCATCTTTTTGGCTTCTCCCCCACTTGACAGGCAAACCTCTGCTGGGCAGAAGTTACGCGCTGGCATCGGTGTGGCTATGGTTCATTGGTATGAATCTGATGGCCTTTGCGCTCCACTGGATGGGACTTTTGGGTGTACCGCGCCGGACCCCTATTGCACAGCTTAGGGGTGAGTACGATGGGGCGCTTCCCTTCATGGCACTCAACGCTGTTTCCGGGGTTATCCTGCTTGTTGCGGCGATCTTCTTCTTTTATGTATTCTTCGCCACGCTCTTGCAGTCAAAGCTCTTGCCAGCTTCTCAGGTACCCGAAGTTCCGTTTGCCGGCGCTGTCTCCGGGCCGGAACACAACCGCGTCGCGGAGACCACCGAGAGGCTTGGGCTTTGGTTCGTGGTGGCTATCGTTCTAGTGGTGATTGCTTACGGGGTACCCTTGGTGGAAATGTTCAGCAATATCAACCCCGTACCCGGCCAAAAGTTATGGTAGTCCAGTATCTGTGGCGGGTGAGTAACCGGGCGGTTATGCTTTAGCCATGCCGCGCCTGCCAGCCCAAGTGTATCTACTTGGGCTGGTGAGTTTTTTTATGGACATTGCTTCGGAGATGGTCTACCCTCTGTTACCACTTTTCTTGACTACGGTTTTGGGTGCACAGATGGGGGTAGTGGGGTTGGTAGAAGGCGTAGCGGAAGCTTCTGCCAGCTTGTTCAAGGTGGCCGGAGGGAGGATCTCCGACCGTATCGGCGCCAGAAAGCCCCTGCTGCTTCTAGGCTATGGGCTGCCCGTTTTCTTTCGGCCCATACTGGCCTTGGCGGCTGCACCCTGGCATGTGCTGATCTACCGTTTTCTGGACCGAATTGGTAAAGGCCTTAGAACTGCTCCCAGGGATGCCCTGGTTGCGGAGGTAGCTACAAATGAGAACTTTGGGCGGGCCTATGGGGTACACCGCACCATGGACTCATTGGGTGCAACCTTAGGGCCCTTCCTGGCGTTCTTGCTCCTGCCCGTAGTGGGCTTTACCGGCGTGTTCTGGCTTTCGGCAATCCCAGCCCTTATGGCCGTGGCAACCATAGGTTTTTGGATAAAAGAAAAGCCCGGCAAACCTGTACCGTTAACACCCTTCAGGCTTGAAGGCTTTTCTCCGGAGTACAAAAGGTTCTTGCTGGTCTCGGCGCTGTTTACGTTAGGGCTTTCTTCCAACGCCTTTTTACTGCTCAGGCTAAAGGAGTTTGGCTACTCGGATGCCCAGACCGCGCTGGTCTACACCGGCTACAACCTGCTTTACGCTCTGGCTTCGTACCCCCTGGGCTCACTGGCGGACCGGATAGGGCCGCGCACCTTGGTTGCCTGGGGTTTTGGTGCTTATGGAGCCGTCTACCTGGGGTTCGCGTTTGCCTCGAGAGCATGGCAGGCAGCGCTGCTGATGTTCCTGTATGCGGGCTACAGTGCCGCCTTTGAGGGCTCCAGCCGCGCATACTTGGCAAAAGTCATTCCTGCCACCCAGAAAGCCAGCGCCATCGGTCTTTACCATACGCTGGTAGGGCTACTGCTTTTCCCCGCTAGCGCCTTCTTTGGTTATCTCTGGCAGCACTATGGATCAACAGCAGCTTTTAGTCTTGGCGCAGGCTTGTCTTTTGCCGCTCTGATCCTCTTTTGGGCTTTGGAGTTTAGAAAAGCCACCGCAGGTTCGGTGCTCTGAGAGCCACACAATACCGAGGCAACAACGCTGCTTCACCAACTGGCTCACCTTGACCACAGGCGAAAAGGCGGCTATCCTGTAGGGCGGCCAGACGGGCCTATTGAGGGGGAGGGGGTCTAGGCGCTCTCCTGCCTGACGGAGGGGAAATGGCACTCAAGAAGGAAGAAAAAGCGCAAGTGATGTCGGCATACGCCCTTAAGGAGGGTGATACCGGCTCCACCGAGGTTCAGGTTGCAGTTCTTACCGAGCGGATTAACCGGCTCTCGGTACACCTCTCGGCTAACCAGAACGACCATCACGGGCGCCGCGGATTGCTGACTATGGTCGGTCAGCGCAGGCGGCTCTTGGGTTATCTGGAACGCCAGGACAAGTCGCGGTATAAGGCACTCATTGAAAAACTCGGACTTCGCCGCTAATCGAGAGCGGTTGTTCCCCCGATTGCTACCTTTGCAGTCAGGGGATAAACTAGTGCTAAGTTTTGGTGGCAGGATGGGTTTTTTTCTGTCCTGCACAAGGTAAAATCGGGAGAAGATATGCCAGAGGCAAGCGAACAAGCCCCACAGGCTAAAACGTATAACGTCGAGCTAGGCGGGCGAACATTCAGCATAGAGACTGGCAAGTACGCCAAGCAGGTTTCCGGGTCGGTCTGGGTACGTTATGGTGACACCGTAGTGCTGGCCACCGCTCAGGCCTCCCCCACCCCCATTCAAGCAGACTTTCTGCCGCTTACAGTGGAGTTTGAAGAGCGCCACTACGCGGTGGGCAGGATCCCCGGTTCTTTCTTGCGGCGTGAGACCCGTCCGGGGGAAAGGGCCATTCTTTCCGCCAGGCTCACGGACAGGCCCATCAGGCCGCTGTTTCCCAAAGGCTTTCGCCACGAGGTCCAGGTAATCCTGACCGTGCTTTCCGCCGACCAGGAAAACACCCCGGATATTCTGGGGCCGGTCGCCGCCAGCGCCGCACTCTCGCTTTCGGACATCCCTTGGGACGGGCCCATCGCCTGTGTGCGGGTGGGCAGAATTGACGGTCTGTTTGTTCTCAACCCCACGGCCCAGCAGCTTATGTCCAGCAGTCTCGATCTGCTGGTGGCGGGCTCAAAGGACGCCATCATTATGGTCGAGGCCGGGGCCAGCGAAATTGATGAAGATCTGCTGGTCCAGGCCCTGGAGTTCGCGCACAAGGGAATGCAGCCGCTGATTCAGCTGCAGGAGCGCATGCGCTCCGAGCTGGGCCGGCCCAAGTTTTCCTATAGCTTGCCGGAAAAGCTAAGCGAGGAAGCTTTCCAACAACTCGCTGACAGCGCCCTGCGTAGCGGTCTGGCCAAAGTATTGACCACAGCCAGTAAGGGCGAGCGGAGCGAGGCCCTCGAGGCCTTCGCCGAAGAATTGGTTAATGCGTTTGTCCCACCCAGGCCCGATGGCAGCGTTGACGAGGCCAAGCGCAAGCTCTACTTTGCCGCGTTTGACGACGTGGTGAAGCAAGAACTCAGGCGCTTAGTGCTGGAAGACTCGCGCCGCGCCGACGGCCGTGGGCCCGTCGAGGTTCGTCCCATCTGGATAGAGGTGGACGTGCTTCCGCGCGCCCACGGTTCGGCGATTTTTTCGCGCGGCGAGACCCAGGTGCTTGGAACGGTTACTTTAGGTACCGGACGTGACGAACAGATTGTTGATGACCTGGGCCTAGATAGCTCTGATCCGTTTTTGGTTCATTACAACTTTCCGCCCTATTCTACAGGCGAAGTTAAACGTCTTCGCGGATCATCTAGGCGCGAGATCGGCCACGGAAACCTGGCCAAGCGCGCGCTCAAGCAAGTCCTTCCTTCCAACGAAGACTTCCCCTACACCATCCGGGTGGTGGGCGACGTGCTCGAGTCCAATGGCTCGAGCTCCATGGCCACTATCTGCGCCGGATGCCTGGCACTGATGGACGCCGGCGTGCCTATTAAGAAGCCCGTAGCTGGCGTGGCGATGGGCCTGGTGAAAGAGGGCGAAAAAACCGTGGTGCTCACGGATATTTTAGGCCTCGAGGACGCCCTCGGAGACATGGACTTCAAGGTGGCCGGTACCAAAGATGGCGTAACCGCGCTGCAGATGGACATCAAGATCAAAGGTCTTTCGTCCGAGACCTTGCGTAGCGCCCTTATGCAAGCGCGCGATGCCCGCTTGCTGATCCTGGACAAGATGGCCTCGGTCTTGAAGGCTCCCAGAAGCATAATGAAGCCCCAGGTGCCGCGGATCGTTACCATTAAAGTCCCGGTGGAGAAGATTGGCGCGGTAATTGGCCCCGGTGGAAAAAACGTTCGCGCCCTGGAAGAGCTTGGCGTGGAAGTGGACATACAGCAAGACGGCACCATCCGCATCTTCTCGGCTAACTCCGAAGCCGCCGAGCTGGCCAGAAACCGCGTGCTTGAAGTCACCCAGGAAGCAAAGGTTGGTGACATCTACGATGCCACTGTGACCCGCGTCACCACCTTTGGCGCGTTCTTGTCCCTCTTCTCCGGCAAAGAGGGTTTATTACACATCAGCCAGATCGCCGAAGGCCGTGTGGAGCGCGTGGAAGACCACCTCAAAGTGGGCGATGTGCTCAAGGTCAAGATTAACCGCATCGACGATCAGGGCCGCATAGACCTGGTCCGCCCTGAACTGGAAGGAAAACTTCCTCCCCGCCGCCCGCAAGCGCGGCGCTAAACGCCCACCCGGTATATCCACAAGAGCTGGCCTTATCTAAGGGCTGGTTCAGAAACCCTAAAGCACGGAGCATCAATGAGCCAACACAAAAAACAACCCACCACTTTGGCAACGTCACTTGACCGCGGGCCCCGTAAGCGCCGGCCCAGGCGCAAAGGACCAGCCATACTTGCCCCACCCACCGGCCACGTGGAGATTATTCCGCTCGGCGGCATGGGTGAGATCGGAAAAAACATCACTGTCTTCCGCTACCAAGACGAGATCCTGGTGGTGGACGGCGGCCTGGCCTTCCCCGAAGAGCACATGCCCGGTGTGGACCTGCTGATCCCCAAGATTGACTTTCTTTTGGACCACGCCAAGGACATCCGCGGATGGGTTCTGACCCACGGCCACGAAGACCATATCGGGGCCCTCCCCTACCTGCTTCCCGAGCTTCCCAGGGTGCCGATCTACGGCGCCAAGCTGACCTTGGGATTGGTCAAGGGCAAACTTGAGGAGTTCCAGCTTAATCCCGGTGACTTTAACTTCAAAGAAGTTTCAACCGACGAGCGCATTGCTATCGGACGCTTCTTCACCGTAGACCTTTTCCGCATGACTCACTCGATACCGGACAACTCCGGCATGGTGATTCATACCCCTATCGGAAAAATTGTCCATACTGGCGACTTTAAGCTTGACCCCACACCCATAGACGGCAAACCCAGCCACCTGGCAAAGATTGCCCAGGCCGGGGCTGAAGGTGTACTGCTTCTGATAGCCGACTCCACCAACGCCGAGCGTCCTGGAACCACACCCAGTGAGCTAGAAATTGCCAAGAACCTTGACCAAGTCATCGGCAAGTCCAAGGGCCGTGTTTTTGTTACTACCTTTGCCTCTCATACCCACCGCATCCAAAGTGTTATTAAAGCGGCGGAAAAGTACGGCCGCAAAGTGGCCATGGAAGGCCGCAGCATGCTCAAGTTCAGCCGCATTGCCACCGAGCTAGGCTACCTGAACGCTAAAGACCGGCTCTACACCATGGAAGAAATCAAGGATCTGCCCGACAACCAGATTTTGGTGCTCGCTACCGGCAGCCAGGGCCAGCCCATGTCGGTGCTTTCACGCTTGGCTTCGGGCAGCCATGCCAAGCTTTCGATCGAGCCGGGCGACACCGTGATTCTGTCCAGTAGTCCCATCCCCGGCAACGAAGAAGCAGTGAACCGCGTTATCAACCAGCTTTACGCCCTGGGCGCGCTGGTTTACTATCCCCCGAACCACCGTATTCATGCCTCCGGACACGCCTCACAGGACGAGCTTAAAATAGTTTTGAACCTGGCCACGCCCAAGTTCTTTATGCCTTGGCACGGTGAAATACGCCAGCAGACTAACTTCAAGTGGCTGGCCGAGTCCTTGGGGGAGCCTCCCAAAAAGACCCTTGTTGTGGAAAACGGCGACGTGGTGAAACTTACGCAGGACAGCTTTGAAGTGACGGGCAAGGTTGTAGTGGGCGCAGTCTACGTTGACGGGCTCGGGGTCGGTGACATTACCGATGAAATTTTGCAGGACAGGCAGCTGATGGCCGCCGAGGGCGTGGTGGTGATTACCGCATTGGCGGGCCGCGAACCCCATGTGGAAGTAGTATCCAAGGGTTTCGTGAAAGCAGGTGAGCGCTTGCTGGTTGGTGTTCGCAAGATGTCGCTAGATGTCCTGATAAAGGGAATACGGGAGAAGAAGACCCTCGAGGCCATCCGGGATGACATTTACTACCCAGTTAAGAAATTCCTGCGCAAGGAAACCGGCCGTGATCCAGTCATTATCTTGACTGCGATATCTGAGTAGGCCGCGGAACATGACCGGACAAGGTCAGGGAGGCCAGCCAGATGGAAAAGCTCCTTGAGGTCGTCCTCCCTGTCGCCTTAATTGTTATGGCTGGTTACGCCGCTGGCCGTGCGATTGAGATTGACCTTCAGACCCTATCGAGGGTTTCCGTCTACCTGTTGGTTCCGGCATTGATTTTTGACGCCATGCTTAACGCTGAGCTAACCAGCTCAAGCGTGGTTGGTATCTGGGGAGCATTTTTTTTATCGAGCCTGCTGGTGTACCTGGCGACTCTGTTACTCGCCCGTGCGGGCCATCTTCCCGCTAGCATAGCTAAAACCCTGGTGGCGTCGGCCGCTTTTCCCAATTCGGGCAACATGGGCTTGGCGTTGTCACAGTTTGCCTTTGGCAAGACAGGCCTGGAGCTAGGCGTGGTCTTCTTTATAGCTTCGAGTATTTTGATGTTCGGCCTGGGACCCGCATACTTTCGTGGTGGTGGTTTTTTACAAAGCCTGGTTTTTACCCTCAGATTACCGCTGTTCTGGTCGCTTTTCGCGGGGCTGGTGCTTCGCTTTACGGGATGGTCTATCCCCTTCAACCTCGGTGAAGGAATACATCTTTTGGGGCAGGCGGCGATTCCACTAATGCTCGCCACGCTGGGGATGCAGATTGCCAAAACTAAGCCTCAGTGGGGCGGATTCGAGCTCACCGCCAGCACGCTCAGGCTTGGACTTTCCCCCTTGGCGGCCTTTCTTGTGGCGAAGCTTATAGGGCTGGGGCCGCTGGAGACCAGCGTCTTGGTGCTCCAGAGCGCCATGCCTATTGCGGTCAACGCTTTTTTGATGGCGCAAGAGTTTGGCGGGGATGCAGCCAGGGCGGCGCGGGCCGTGGTGGCTTCCAGCGTGCTCTCGTTTGCGACTATCCCCCTGCTGCTGTGGCTGCTCCGGGTGGGCTAGGAAGGTTTGGCACTCCAAGGTCTAGTTGCAACAAGACAGAGCCCTCGGATAGGACCAGTAAGCGGTAATAGCCGTCATTAGGCCTGGAAAAGCGGGCCTCGAGGCCTCCCGGCCCTTCCACCCAGACGGACTTCTCTGTTAGCAGCACTTCTTCTTGGTACCACTTGAGTTCCAAGTATCCAGGCTTGGATAGACTTCTTACCACCAGCTTGGCAACGACCTCATTGCCGCTCTCCAGCAGGCTTCCGCTAACCCTAGGTCTGTCAGGGAATTCGGCCCGTTCCGGTACCAAAGGCAAAAAGGTATAGCGGCAGCCGGTAAGCAGAACAGCCAAAAGAAAAATCAGGGGCACACCCTAAGTGTAGGCCGGCTGAGTATCTCCATGGTGAGTTTGACCCTTCGGTCAAACTCACTAGGGCCAGAGGGAGTAAGGAGCGCAGCGCGTCTTTTCAAGCCTTTCGACAAACTCAGACTGGAAATACTTAAACTGTTTCCTGATGAGGAAACACTCAGACGCCCGCTCCAGCAGTTACTAAGCTGACAAGCGAGATAGCGGCGGTTTCCGCTCTCAAAATGCGTGGCCCCAAGCTAACCCGGGTGAATCCTTTGGCTTCAAGCAGAAGCACCTCGGCATCCGAGAACCCACCCTCCGGTCCGGTAGCCAAGGATACCGGGGAGCCGGGCGGCAGGATCTCCTGAACCAGTCGCGAGGTACCCGGATGCGCCACCAGGCCTTGCTTCACACCGGGAACTTCCGAGATCGGTATAGGCCCGGCAACCAACGGCACCAGGGAGCGTTCGGACTGTTTTGCCGCCTCCACCGCAACCCGGCGTAAGCGCTGAAGCTTGCTCTCGCCCATTTCCTTGGCGACCGAGTGTACGGTGATGATAAGGATAATTTTGCTCACGCCCAGCTCGGTGGCGGCACGCACTACCTCAGACAGCTTGTCGCCTTTGAGCAGCGCAACATAGAGTTCAACCGGTACAGGGGGCTCCCTCGAGGCCTGTCGTTTTTCAACCACCTTGAGCCGCAAGTGTCCGCTTGCAACCGCTTCGATGATCGCCGTGGCCTCGGTCCCCTTCCCGTCAAACAGCGTCAGCTTGTCGCCAGGCCTGGCGCGGAGCACCTCCAACAGATGCTTGGCCTCAGGGCCAAAAAGCTCAACCTGCTCCTGAATAACCGGCGAAAAAGCGCGGTGCGGACGCATGCTATCGCTTGGAGTAGGCCTGCAACAGCCAGTCGCCATCCTGCCGTTCGGAAAGAAGGGTGAAACCAGCCAGGAGCATGGCTTCTTTAACTAAATCGCCGCGCTCCACCAGGATTCCAGTAAGGATGGCGGTTCCGCAAGTGCCCAAGATCCGGGTGTACTCTTGTGCAAGTTCCAGGTGCAGTTCCGCATAAAGGTTTGCCACCAGTAGGTCAAAGGGCCCCTGGGCGGTCCCGCTCAAACCGGGTAGGCTATCGAGGCCTCCTACCCAAAAGCTGGCTGAAACGCCGTTTGCCCGGGCATTGTCTTCCGCTTGGGGAATAACCGCGGCATCGGTATCCAGCCCAACCGCCTCTGCTCCCAGCATCTCCGCACCGATTGCCAGAATCCCCGAACCGGTGCCCAGGTCCAAAACCCTCATGCCGGGCTTTACCTGCTGGGCAAGCTCTTCCAGCGCCATGCGGGTGGTCTGATGGTGGCCGGTGCCAAAAGCCATACCCGGCTCAAGCTGGATCCGAAGCTCATCACCATCCCAACTATGCCAAGGGGCGAGCACCACAAAGGGGCCGGCTTTTACCGGTTGTAAATCCCGCTTCCAGGCCTCGAGCCAGTCGGTGTCAGGCAGCTCTTGCCACTCGCCGGGGAGAGCTAGTTCCACTCGTTCAGGAAAGTAGGCCCAGACTTCCGCAGATTTTTCCTCGAGGCCCCTGGCGCCAAGCTCAAAGAGAGCACTAACCTTCTCGTCTAGGCTGGTGAAACTTCCTTTAATCCTGAAAACCTGCACCTACACAGTCTACGCATTCCGCAGCCAGGCTGCTTACATAGCAAAAGCTTGGCACAACGTCCTGCTGTTCCACCTTAGCAGTTGCAAATACCCGGGCACGTCTTTGCTGAGGGAATCCGAGTACAACGTATATACCCTAGCGCCGCTTGCTTCTTGCAGCGCCTTTACCTGCGCTTGCGAAAATTGCGGCTCGGCGAATATCACTTTGATCCCTTCTTGCTTCATCTGTAGGGCCAAGCGCACGTAACTCTGTGTCCCCAGTTCCTGGCCGCCAAAGTTCGCCAGGCTTCCGACAACCGTGATCTGGTACTTTCTGGCAAGGTGCAAGAAGGCGTCGTGCTGCACCACCACTTTTCGCGCGGCCGTGGGGATAGCCTTCAAGCACGCTTGGGTCTCGCGATCAACTGCCTTAATTTGCTCGCTGTAGGCCCGCGCGCGGGCGGTGTAGGCCGCAGCGTTAACGGGATCAGCCTGTGCAAGCGCCTGGCGGATACGTTCCAGGTAGCGCAGGCCATAGCCAGGATCTAGCCAGTAGTGAGGGTTGCAGGTTTCTGCTTGTTGGTTAGAGCCCTCCCGCCCAGCTTCAACGCAACCTGGGTCCAGCTGGCCCTCGGCCAACAAAACTACCGTGGCGCCCTTGGGAAGATAAGCGCGCAGCTTGCCGAGAAACGGTTCAAAACCCGCGCCATTGGCAAAGAGCAGCTTTGCCGCTTGCAGATTGCGCAGACTCGAGGGCTTGGGCTCAAAACTGTGGGGCTCAGCGTTGGCGGGCACAATTGCCGAGACTTGTACCAGTGGTCCACCCACCTGGGCCACCATGTCGGCAATTAACCCGATGGTCGCCGCTACCGGGACAGGTTTGGCCAGGCCTATGGCTGGCCAGAGCAGTAGGACTAGCAACAAGCGCATCGCCTTCTATTTGATAATGATTTATCAGTATTGTCAAGCCGGAAACTGTTATTCTAAAGACATGTTACGAAGTACTCGCCAACGAACGGCCATCCGCGAGGTGTTTGAGAAAACGGGCCGTCCGCTTTCGACCGAAGAAGTTTTGAAGGCGGCAAAGAAACAGGTGCCGGGACTGGGCATTGCCACGGTCTACCGGGCGGTCAAGGGGTTTCTGGAAGAGGGGGATTTGGTTACCGTGGCGATACCGGGTGAACCTCCCCGGTATGAACTCGCGGGAAAGCGCCACCACCACCATTTCCACTGCACCGCCTGCGGCAAAGTCTTTGAGCTGGAAGGCTGCCCCGGGGATCTCTCCTACCTGGCCCCCAAGGGCTTCCGGTTAGAAGATCACGAGTTGTTGCTTTACGGGCGTTGCACCAGGTGCCTCAAGGCATAACTCAATCTCTCCCGGTTGTCTTTGTCAAAAGTCAACCTGACCAACGGGAGCAGGAGGGCCCCAGGCTGAAGCTGACAGATGAGACCTTAGCAGATTCAGCCTGGGGCCACTTAGGTTGTGACATCGGGCGTCCAGCGCAACTTTGGTTTGCGGTTGGCTTGAACTTCGTCAAGCCTGCGCACGGGCGTGGAGTAAGGGGCGGCCTCGAGCCAGGCATGGTCTTTCTTCAGAAGCCCGCCCATGGCCTCGGCAAAAGCGTCCAGGGTTTCCTTGGTCTCGGTCTCGGTCGGCTCGACCATCAGCGCCTCTTTGACAATCAGCGGAAAGTAGACCGTGGGCGGATGATAACCGAGCTCGAGTAGCCCCTTGGCGATGTCGAGGGCATGGAACCCTTCCGGGGGCTGGGCTACAAACTCGTGCATGGCAATGCGGTTGTGGGGAATTTTGTAGCCGGCTTCCTTTAGACGAACACGCAGATAGTTGGAGTTGAGTACCGCCAGCGCGGCGCTTCTGCGGATTCCTTCCGCGCCTAACATCTTGATATACATGTAAGAGCGCACCAAGGCGCCAAAGTTACCGTAGTAGCTCTTGACCTGGCCGATAGACTGGGGCCGGTCGAAATCGAGCGCAAACTGATCCCCATGTTTTACCACTTGCGGCACGGGCAGGAAGGCCTCGAGGTGTTTCTTCACCCCCACCGGCCCGCTTCCGGGGCCGCCGCCCCCGTGGGGCACGGTAAAGGTCTTGTGCAGGTTCAGGTGAACCACATCAAAACCCATATCCCCTGGACGCGCCACGCCCATGATGGCGTTCAGGTTGGCGCC
>JAMCQK010000008.1 GCA_023382135.1 Deinococcus sp. | reverse complement strand
CTTTCAATTTTGCGTTCCTTAACCCGCACGTAGTGGCGGAAGGGGTGGAAGCAAATGAATTCCCCGTGCTCTCTGACCAGTACCGGATCTCCGGGGTGCCGGATACCGTGATCAGCGGCAAGACCGTAGAGCGCGTACTGGGTGGCCAGCCGGACCGTGTGTTTGTTGAGGCAACATTGAAAGCGGCGGGGGTGGCGGCATGAAGGGTTTGAAAGGCTGGGTTCTTGCGGTGGCTGGGGCCGTCGTGGTTCTCGCGGGCGTCTTTGTGCTACAGGCCCCTGCACAGGCCTACAAAAACGTGAACGTGAGCGAGCTGTATGCGGCGGGCGCCAGCGGCGCGCTGGTGCTCGATGTGCGGCAGCCGGAAGAGTATGCCCAAGGACATGTCAAAGGCGCCAAGCTGATTCCGCTGGGGGAGATCGAAGCCCGCGCTGCGGAAGTACCGGACAGTGTGCCGGTATACGTTATCTGCCACAGTGGTAACCGCTCTGCCCAAGCTAGCAAGATTCTGGCAGCCAAGGGTAAGCGCGACATTCGCAACGTCGAAGGCGGCATTCTCGCCTGGCAGGCTGCGGGCTACCCGGTTGAGCGATGAAATTCACGCCCGACGCACTACAACTGGGCCCGCTGGTGCTGGAGTGGGGGCGGTTTGCGTTCGTGCTGGGGCTGTTGGTTTTCCTGGGGGTGGCATCACGCGCGGGGAAAAAATTGGACGGGGCCGCCTGGCTGGTTGCGCTCTCGGCGGTAGTTGTGGCGCGCCTGGGATACGCCGCGCTCAACCTGGACGCTTTTTCTCAGAGCGGGGTCTTGGCCTCGCTAACCTCGCTGGTGGACATTCGCACGGGAGGGTTCTACTGGCCTCTGGGACTGGCGGCAGGTTTGGCGGCTGCGCTGCTCGTGCTGAAACGTGACTGGGTGAGGCTGCTGCCTGCGCTTGGCTTTGGGGTTGTTGGGGCTATACTGCCCATGTTGCTAAAGCCCAGCACGGTGTTGGATGAGCAAATCCCCGCTAAGATTTTGTTTCAGCAGGTTTCGGCTACTGAGAAGGGGAGGGATATTGCATGGCAAGATATCCCCAAGCCGGTGTTGGTGAACGTGTTCGCCACCTGGTGTCCGCCCTGCCGGGCCGAGATGCCTTTGTTGGCGGAATATAGGTTGAAAGGCTATCCCATAGTTTTTGTTAACGCGGGAGAGGGAGCTTCCATAGTCCAGTCATTCTTGCTGGAGCTTCATTTGCCGGTGGGGGTGTACTTGGACCGGGGTGTTTTCCAAGAGGCGGTCAAAATATCGGGCCTCCCCACCACGCTCCTGATCGACACCGATGGACGCGTGAAGGAAAGGTACTTGGGGGCCTTGGATAAGGCGGGCCTCGAGGCCCTGCTCTCGAAACTCAACCGGTAGTTGGAGCTGCCCCATGGCGACGATGCCCAAAGCTGCCGATCAAAAGACCAAGCTGTTGAACCGGCTCAGAAGGCTGGAAGGCCAGGTGCGCGGCCTGCAGAAAATGGTGGAAGAAGACCGCGCGTGTGACCAGGTCCTCACGCTGATTGCGGGGGTAAGGGGAGGCCTCGAGGCCGTGGGGGAGATCCTGCTGGAAAGTTACCTGGAAGACTGCCGTGCCAACCTGGGAAAAACCGACACCAACCAGATTATCGAGACCATCAAACTGGTACGCCGCTAGCGGGTCAAAAGGCTTGGCTTAACAATCCACATATTGGGCTTAGGAAAACACCTTTCCAGCAGCTACTTTTTCGAAAGCTCAAAATACCGCCTCAACAGTTCGCGCACTTCGGGGGAAAGCGGCTCGGTCTCCAAATAGCGCTCCGCTCGGCGCAGCACGCTAGCGGGCGGCTTGCCGCCTTTCCAGGGGCTGGGCAGGCTAAGCGATCCCCTGCTGGTTCCACGGGGGAGGACGGCCTCTTTGCGGGAACCGGGCTGGGTGCTCGGTGGCGCCACTGCTTCCTGAGCATTTCCGTTCTGGCTCAAGGGGGATCGGGCGCTGCCGGCGCTATTGATACCCTCGCTGCCCTGGCTTCCGCCCTGCTGTGGCGTGGAGGCTGGGGCTCCTTGGCCTTGTTTTACCGCTTCCGCACCTGGACCGGAAGAACCAGGCTCACTCTTGCTTCCCGCTTGGGTAGCCTGATCGGGCTGTGCGGCGCCCTGCTGGTTCCCTGAAGAAGGCTGGTCTCCCGCTGGCCTTTGATCGGAGCTTGGCGAGACCCCCTGGCTTTCTTTGCTTCCGCTCTGCCCGCTGGAGTCTGTTTTCGCCGCTTGTTTTCCAGAGCCAGCGGGGGTCTTGGTCCCCCCGGCCTGTTCTTTGGAATCCGCGAGATCTTGCGGTTCCTTTCTGTCCGCCCCGCCGGGACCCAGCTGATCCCCGGTTTTGCTGGCCGAGGGTTCGGATACTGGTTCAGTCTGGCCTTCTGGTTTAGCAGGGGAAGAAGCATCTTTAGCCGCGACTCGCTCGGCTTCAGCAGAACTTTCCTTTCCCGCTACCGGGTTTCCCATGCTCGTGAGGCCGGGGGCAAAGTTAATTGGCGGGAGCAGCAGCACCAGCAAGGCGAAAGCCAGGTACAGGGCGGCCTCGAGAAGAGGAAACCTCGGAGGCTTGGCCCGGCTCAGGCTGGCGCGGGCTTCGGCCTCGAGGTGGTCCTTCCATGGGTGATGGGCACCAGCTTGCAGCGCGCTCCGATATGCGAGGCCGTATTTTTGGTCTATTTCGGCAAGAACACTCTGTTCTTCTCGCCTTGAAAGATAGAAGAAGCCGAGCAGCGAAACCAGCATCCACAGCGGATCGATAAGAATCACCAGCGGCAGCGACAAAATCAATCCAGCAAACGCGAGCAAGATTCTCTTGCGCCATGCTCGCTTTCTTGCCCAGACGCGGTGCGTCATATTTCAAGATTACTTGCTGTTGCTCAAGTAGAGCGCAAGCCCGCTCACTACCCGCCGGGGTCTGGCCTCCGTCAACGGCGATCGCAGGGCGCCCTTTACCCAGAGCTGCGCCGAGCCGCCGCCGTCCATCCGGATAGCTCCCCAGAGGCCAAACCCTTCCAGAGCGCGGGCTAAAACATCCGGCGTGGTGGGCTCGGAAACCAGCAGCCAGAGTTTTCCCTCTTGTGTCCAAGCTACCACCGACTGTTGCGCCACGGCGTGAAGGGGGCGCTGGTCGTTGAACAGTTCTTGCTTGGGGTCGAAGGCGTACACGCCGGACTGGATGAGCAGAGGTCCGGCCTCGAGGGCGTACGGAAACGGAGGATCCAGATTTCCGTAGAGCTTTAGAGTCTCTCCAACACGGCTAGGCGGCTCGCTTCCCGCCGGGTAGCTCAGCCCCCATTTGCCCGCACTCAGCTCGTATGGCGCGGGATAGCTTCCCACTACACGCTCGCTATCCACCACCAACAAATTTTCACCGGGCCTTCCCGCCAGTCCCGTAATGGTGTGCGCGGTGAGCCTGGCACGGTAACTATTGATGCCCACGGGGTAACGTTTTCCATCGGTGCCGGTCACGTAAGCGCTGAACTTGGGAAACCCCGCGAAGATCTGGTTTTCTTGCCACAACAGAGCGCTACGTCCATAGGGAAAACTCAGCGCCACACCGT
>JAMCQK010000053.1 GCA_023382135.1 Deinococcus sp. | reverse complement strand
CATCGGGCCCATTCTACGCTGGCTTGGGTGGGCGCTTTGGCCATCAGGCTTGTTTGAAAAGAGCCCGTTTTGTGGCAGTCTTGGCGCTGGCCCATCCGGACGGAAAGATGGAAACTTTTCGCGGTGAGACCGAAGGAATTATCCTCGAGGCTCCGCGGGGCGAGTGGGGATTCGGCTATGACCCCCTCTTCCTGCTGCCCGGGACTGGCCGTACCTATGCCGAGATGACACTGGAGGAAAAAGCCCTCCACTCCCACCGGGGCAAAGCCGTGCGGGAACTTCTCCAGGTCTACGCCACTGGAGCCTCCCCAGGTACCCAGTAACACCTCGTTTTCCTGGTCCAGGGCCCGGCAGGCCCCCGCGATTAATCCAGCTTTTCTTATACTGCGTATACCCCGGTAGAGGGGTAAAGTCCTGGTGAGCCTACTCGGTAATGTCCCCGTGCGGAACAGCTTCCACTCCAACGCGGACGAATATGGGGTGCGCCCAAGCCCGGCTGCCGCGATGCCAGCTTTTGCCTCACTTAGAAACAGGAGGAAGCAAGCATGAAAAAGAGAACCTGGTTCCTATTGTTGCTAATTCCAGCGTTGCTCGTCTCACTGGCGGTTGCCCGCCCCGCTTACCGCATCCAGGCTATTAACCAACTACACTTGGTCCCAGACAAGGACTCCACCCGCACCATCACCTGCCAGTACTGCCACGTAAACCCCGGCGGCGGCGCACCCTGGAACCCGTTCGGGGAGAACGTTCTCAGCAACTTCAAGAGCACCATCGACCAGGCGCTCTACGACGCCCTTGCTGCCATGAAGGACTCCGATGCCGACGGCTACCTGGACGCACTCGAGGTCTTTGCCGGCACGCTTCCCGGCAGCCCGGATAGCAAGCCCCTGGTGGACGCCGAGTTCCTGAAGAAAAACTTTGAGAAAGCTGGCGGCCTCGGCCTGTACAAGCCCGCTAACTAAACCAGGTTCACGGTCGAAACGGGCATGGTATTTTTTGCCAGCTGAAGAGCTATGGCTGGCCGTAAGATTGAAGGATGATCAAGGGAAAAGTCGCACTGGTCACGGGGGCTTCCAAAGGAATCGGCAAGGCGATCGCCGAGGCGCTGGCTGGGGAAGGTGTCAAGGTAGGCTTGTTTGCGCGGGGGAAAGAAGAGCTTCGGCAGCTCGAAACCAGCCTGAACAAACCTGGAAGCGAACGAATGGCGCTTGCCCTCACCGGCGATGTCACCCAGTACAATGACCTGGCCGCCGCTGTTGGCAAGCTGGAAGCAGAGTTTGGCGGGCTTGATTTCTTAATCAACAATGCAGGTATTGGGCTGTTCAAACCGGTGCACCAGTTCGATTTAGGCGAATGGCGCACCGTAATCGAAACCAATTTGACAGGGCCCTTTTACGCCACCAAAGCAGTGGTGCCAGCCTTAGAACGGCGCGGCGGAGGGCATATCGTTAACATCGGTTCGCTGGCCTCGAAAAATGCTTTTACGGGCGGCGCCGCTTACAACGCCAGCAAGTTCGGGCTTCTTGGGCTTTCCGAGGCTTCCATGCTTGATCTTAGATATCTGAATATCCGGGTCTCGAGCGTTCTGCCAGGTTCCGTGGACACCGAGTTTGCCGCCAATACCCAGGGCGCAGACTGGAAGATTCAGGCCAAAGACGTAGCCGAGGCCGTTGTTTACCAACTCAAAAGCGACCCACGCATCGTGCCCGGCCAGCTCGAGATCCGCCCGGCCAAACCGCCTAAAAAGTGACATCCTGCCGTGCCGCTCATACCCAAGGGTAACGTTGCTTTCAGCAGGAATTCATGTTTGGGGTTAGTTTTAGGTTTGTGCCGAGACCTTTCGTAAGTTGCTTGTTCTTGACGTTGGTCGCAGGGATAGCATTCGCCGAACCGAAGCTAGCCCCTTTGCCCAAAGTGGTTCCCGCCCTGCCAGGCGAAGTCCAGCCGCAGGCGCCGGGCGAAAAACAAGCCGCACCCCTGCCACGGATTACCCTGCAGCCGAGCGTTCCTGGCGTTTTAAAAATTGAGTACGCCTCCAATGGTTTCATCGAGGTGGCGCACGCCTTGGTCATCTTGAACAGTGATGAAACCGCGCCCGGACCAGCGTTGCTTAAGGCTCAACTAATAGCCAAACTCGTGTTTGAAGCCAGGCCAAAGCTATCGGAAGTGGACCTGAGCCTCTACCGCGCGAAAGAATACCGCGGCCTGGGCGGGCCGCCCCCATACTTCACCGCCTCGGTGCCAAAAGACACGCTTGCCGCCTTCGAAGCCATACCACCCGACAATGCTCTCAACTACCCTAGGCTCTGGTTCGAGGTGGCAGCAAACGGCTTATCCCGCTCACCGAGCTACGAACTGGAAAAGAAGTTGCAGTATGAGGGGCCAACCAATGAGCTTCGCTTTGAACAATTGGAACAAACGCTTTCGCAGCATTTCGGCAGCTCAAAAGGCACGTCACTTTTCCACGGCGACCCGAGCAAGCCTCTAGCTGCGCTTACCTTTGACGATTCCCCACACCCACTATTCACACCGCTATTGCTAGACTTGCTAAAACGAGCGGGAGTCCGCGCCACCTTCTTTTGCATCGGAAGGAACGCGCTCGCGTACCCCTACTTTGTACAGGACATGGTTAGAGCGGGCCACGAGCTGGCTAACCACACGTTTCACCACGTGAGGCTTTCGGGGCTTTCGGCTGCCGAGATTAATGACGAGATCTTGCGGACCAACCTGGTACTAGAGAGCCTGAGCGCCCAACACATGCGTTACTTCCGGCCGCCAGGGGGCCGTTACTCACGCCAGGTGTTGAAGGCGGCCAACGCTTTGGGGCTTAGGGTCGCCTTTTGGACAGACGACCCTGGAGACTTCAATAACCTTGGGACTGCCACCCTCGAGGCTAAGCTCCTTCTCCATTTGCGGCCGGGGGGTATCGTGTTATTGCACGATAACGTGCTCCAGACCATTCAGGTATTGCTATCCTTTATAAAAATTTCCGAAACCAAGGGGATACAGCTTGGAACGCTATCGGCTCTAGAAGCCACGTTGGCCGGAAGGTAAGTCTGATGCCAAGGTTGGCGGCCCTCGACGCCTTGCGGGGACCCACCATCTTGTTGACGCTCCTCGTAAACAACGTGGCGCTGGATACCGCCACGCCCGACCAACTTACCCACGCGGCTTGGGGCGGGGTAAACTTGGCGGATCTGGTCTTTCCCTGGTTTCTCTTCTGCATGGGAGCCAGTATTCCGCTTTCAGCCTCGAGTCGCGCCACTGGAAAGGTGAATTGATCACGGTATTTTCTGCGCGTTAGCCAAAGGTCTCTGGTGTTTTTTGGACTAGGTTTATTCTTGACCAGCAGCCTGGCAGAGTGCCCTGGTCACCCGGTACGGTAGTATTCCAGGCGGCTGGATCTATACGCTTTCGTACATTCTTTTGTGGTGGATTGTGCGCTGGCTCCTGTACCTCAAACGAATATTCCTGCGGGTGTAAGTAGGATTAGAGTGTGAAGGCAAAGACAGGATGGAAGTTAATGATGGATTCGCTACCGATGTCGTCCGCACTGGCTGCGGCCAAAGGAAGCGTACTGTACGGATATGGATCGGAGAGCTTTGCAAGCTTTGCGGCGGGTTC
>JAMCQK010000098.1 GCA_023382135.1 Deinococcus sp. | reverse complement strand
CTTTCCGGTGGCGGGGCTCTGCGTGGGCGTGCCGGAAGAACGGCCCAAGCCCAGACCCAGGCTCGCAAGGGAGCTGGTGGTGCATGAAAACCATTACCGTGAGCCGTCCAGCGATGAGCTTGCGGCGCTTGCGCCGGTGGCGGGCTACATGGTTCCCGGCTGGCTCCAGAGCAGCCTGGATAGCTTGAGGGGGCTTCTTGTTGCCACAGGGGGGCTGGCGCTTGCCGGAGGGCTTTACTGGGCCTTTAGGCCTGAGCCCGAGGAAGACCCCAACGAGGTGGTGGTGATGGGCTTTGGCGACGTCAAGCTGGCGGGCATGCTGGGCGCCTGGCTTGGGTTCTGGCCGTTTTTGGTTGGGCTCATGGTGGCGGTGCTGGCTGGGGCGGTGCTGGGCACCGCCTTCCGCTCCCGCAAGGTGCCCTTTGGCCCCTACCTGGCCATTGGTGGGCTGGTGGCGCTGTTCTTTGGCAATCGGATAGTGAGCTGGTACTTGAGTTATTTGGGAATTGGATAAGCCTCCAGGCGAACCCCTGGCGCTACTCGCCACCTCCCTTACGAAAAAAGTGGAGATTGTCGTTTGCCCCCTTTGATAGGGGGCTAGGGGGTGATTGGGTTCACCCGTTAGTCTCTTCCTATGACCGACCTCTTGGAAGTTTTCAAAACCCGCGCCAGCGTGCGAAAGTTCAAGCACGAACCTTTGAGGGAAGGCGACCTCGAGAAAATCCTCTTTGCGGCAAGGCGCGCCCCCACCGACGCGACCGCACAGATGTACAGCCTGCTCCGCGTAACCGATACATCGTTGCGCCAGAAAATCGCGCAGCTAGCGGGCGGCCAAGAACACATCGAGGCTGCGGCGGAGTTCTTTTTGATACTCGCGGACGTTCACAGATTGAGAAGACTGGTAGAACACAAAGGCGCGGTGTGGGGCCACTGGCCCAGGACCGCGGCCCACTTTGCCATTACCGATGCGGTTCTAGCGGGTAGCGCGCTCGCCACCATGGCCGAGTGGCTGGGCTACGGCATCTGCTGGATTGGCGGGGTGTTGAATAACATTCGCGAGATTGGCGATCTTTGCAAGCTTCCCAAAGGAGTCTTTCCGGTGGCGGGGCTCTGCGTGGGCGTGCCGGAAGAACGGCCCAAGCCCAGACCCAGGCTCGCAAGGGAGCTGGTGGTGCATGAAAACCATTACCGTGAGCCGTCCAGCGATGAGCTTGCGGCGGCGTTGGTTGATATGGCGCCCATCACGCGCTCGGGGAACTGGCATGCCCTGCTCGCACGCTACTTTGCCGAAGGCGGAACCATGGAGCAGCGGGAAGGGCCCTACCAGGCTTTTGCCGCGCGGCAAGGCTTTGACCCGGATATTGAGCCAGACGCAGCGGGCGATGCTGCCGCAGGCTCTCTGGGCTCGCTCATCCAGAAAACGCTTGAGGGCGGATTCCGAGGAGTTCAGTTCGGGCCGGGCCACGTATGGATTGAAAAAGAAACCGCCGCTTACCGGGGCGAAGGCCCGCCGGGAAAAGCGCTGCAAAGCGCCTTGTTGTCCTGGAAGGCCGAAAACAAGGCCTGATGGCGCGTTTTTGCCGGGATTGACGTACCACAACCTGTCTGAGTTTTCGCAAGGACACCCCAGGCGTTAAGCTATTCACACTATGAGCGCGCTCTACCGCAAGGCCCGTCCCGCCACCTTTGACGAAATGGTAGGGCAGGAGCACGTGAAGGAGGTGCTCGACAACGCGCTCAAGAGCGGACGGCTGGCGCAGGCCTATCTGTTCTCAGGGCCGCGCGGCGTGGGCAAAACCAGCGCCGCCAGGCTGATTGCCCAGGCGGTGAACTGCACCTCTTCGGAAAAACCTTGCGGGGTGTGCCAAGGCTGCATGCTGGTGCGGGAAGGCAAGCACCTGGACGTGGTGGAGATTGACGCCGCCAGCAACAATTCGGTGGAGGACGTGCGGGACCTGCGCGAGAAAATTGCTTTATCGCCGGTACTTTCCGAGCGCAAGGTGATCATCCTGGATGAGGCGCATATGCTTTCCAAGAGCGCGTTCAACGCGCTGCTCAAGACGCTGGAAGAGCCGCCGCCGCACGTGATTTTTATTTTTGCCACCACCGAGCCCGAACGCATGCCGCCAACTATTCTTTCGCGCACGCAGCACTTTCGTTTTCGCAGGCTTTCCGAAACCGAGATTATCCAGAAGCTTTCGAGGATTCTGGAAGGCATGGGCCAGGAAGCTGAGCCCGAAGCCCTGAAGCTGATTGCCCGGCTGGCCGACGGCGCCATGCGCGACGCCGAAAGCCTGCTGGATAGGCTCCTGAGCCTGGAAGGAAAAATCACCCTAGCGGGTACCGAGGCCTCACTGGGGCTGCCCCCCCAACAGGTGCTCTTCTCGCTGGCGGAGGCTCTGGACCAAGGCCAGGTAAAAGAAGCGGTTGGCTTGGCGGAAAAACTCTATACTCAAGGCTTTGCCGCCAGGACGCTTGCCCAAGGACTATTGGAAGCTTTGCGGGCGGGCCTCTACGCCAGGATGGGCCTTGCCAGCGGGCCAGAACTTGGCGCCAGCGAAGAACGCATTGTGGCCGCCATGGCCGCGCTGGACCAGGCGTTGGAACGTCTGGTCAGACGCTCGGATCTACTTTCTTTGGAGGTTGCGTTGCTTTCGGCCTTTCAGGCGCTTGGGGCTGCCGAACCTTCCGCCGCCAAGCCCGGCATTCCCGATGCTCCCAAAAAATCCGCACCGGAGCCAAAGCCTGCCACCCCAAACCTTCCCCACCAGGAACCAGCTGTTCTTCAAAACGAGGTTGCCGAGAGCGCGCCCGCAGCCGATGATTCGGCCCAGTCGTGGAGGCAGGTGCTGGCCAAGCTGAAGCAGAGCCAGCGGGCCTTTTTCCGCGAGGCCAGGCCCTACTTTGAGGAGCGCGGCCTGGTGTTGGTCTTCCCCGAAAAAGCCAGCTTCCATTACCAGAGCGCGGTAAAGAACCAGGACGCCATCCGGGAGGCGGTGCGCGAGGTGCTGGGAGGCCTCGAGGTCTACCTGGAACTGGCCGGTGCGAAAAAAAAACTAGCGGGTGACCAGAACGCGGAAACCCCCAAGAGTTCGTTTGCATGGGCCAATAGTGCGCCAGCGGGCAAACAGGCCGGCCCGGATGCGGCACCCGCTGGGAGCATGGAACCACCGCACCTGGTGAGCGGTGCAGAGGAGCGCGATCTGGTGATGGAGGAGAGCGAGGGCCTCGAGACAGCTAGCCCTCACGGGCTGAGCGAGGCCCAAGCCTCCGAACCGCTCGATACCAAAGTCTCCATCGTCGAAGACCCAAAGTTTCAAGACCTCGCCAGGCTGTTCGGCGCCAGGGTGAAAAAAGTCTGGCAGGAGAAGCGCCTGGACGAACCCGAGGCTGGCATCAGCGACGACCCCGAAGAGTGACCAACTGGCGCCGCCCGCGTAGCTTGGCCGTTGCCAAGCCGGGGTTTTTGGGCTGGGTGTTCTTTATTTCACTGTTTGTCAGAAGCCAAATTGCTAGACTCAGGCCGTGGCGGAAGCCGTCGGCGAGACCAGAACCAGGACCGAGCACCGCACCCGCACCCCGGAGATGTACAAGGTGCTGCTCTTGAACGACGACTACACGCCCATGGAGTTTGTGGTGGAGG
>JAMCQK010000118.1 GCA_023382135.1 Deinococcus sp. | reverse complement strand
GGCGTGGTGGCGGGCATTACCCCCCTTTAACTTCCCCGCTATGGTGCCCATGTGGATGTTCGCCAACGCCATTGCTTGCGGCAACACCTTCGTTCTCAAACCTTCCGAGAAAGATCCTTCCGCTTCGCTCTTCATGGCCGACCTCTGGAAGCAGGCGGGTCTGCCCGATGGCGTCTTCAACGTGGTGCAGGGCGACAAGGTGGCGGTGGATAGAATTTTAGAACACCCGGACATTGCCGCGGTCAGCTTTGTGGGCTCCACGCCCATTGCCAAGTACATCTACGAGACCGGCACCAAGAACGGCAAGCGCATCCAGGCCCTTGGCGGCGCCAAAAACCACATGGTGGTGCTGCCGGATGCCGATGTGAACATGGCTGCCGATGCCGCGGTTTCCGCTGCCTACGGCTCTGCCGGCGAGCGCTGTATGGCCATCTCTTTGGTCGTTGCTGTTGGTAGCGTTGCCGATCCTCTGGTTGCTGCCATCAAAGAACGCCTGCCCAAGCTGAAAATTGGCAACGGGCTAGAAGAGGGCAGCGAGATGGGCCCGCTGGTCACCAAGGAACACCGCGACAAAGTAGCCGGCTACGTGGAGAACGCCCCGAAAGAAGGTGCGACGGTTGTAGTGGATGGCCGCGAGACCAAAGTCCCAGATAACGGTTTCTTCCTGGGCGTTTCGCTCATCGACAACGTGAAGCCCGGCATGAAAGCCTACGACGACGAAATCTTTGGCCCGGTGCTGGGCGTGGTACGCGTCAAGACTTACGAGGAAGCCCTCAAGCTAGTAAACGACAACCCCTACGGCAACGGCACCGCTATTTTTACCCGCGATGGCGGCGCTGCCCGCCAGTTCCAGTTCGACTGCAATGTGGGCATGGTGGGTATCAACGTGCCCATACCCGTTCCGGTTGCCTACTACAGCTTTGGCGGCTGGAAGGCCAGCCTGTTTGGCGATACCCACATGTACGGGCCAGACGGCATCCACTTTTACACCCGCACGAAGGTGGTCACCAGCCGCTGGCCCGACCCGGCGACTTCCAAGGTGGATCTGGGATTCCCGCAGGTGCGGTGAGTGAGAAGAACCGAAGTCATTTGGTGTCTGGACAGCACCCGGGCAACTATTTCTTATACGGTTATCATTCTGAGCCGCAGGCGCTCAGCGCGAAGGGCTAGTTCTATTTCAGAATCCCTCACTGCGCCAACACGATAATTTCGTTGCTGGCGCAGTGGGAGATGTTTCGCTGCGCTCAACATGAGAGGGGCGGAACAAATCGTGGTTGTGGGGCATGCCATTCGTTGTCATTCTGAGCGCGCCAGCGCGAAGAATCTCGGGCCGTGAGAAGTCGGCAAATTCTGGCGTTGAATCGCTGGGGATTCTCTCTTTGCCTAAGGTATAGTCGCTTTAACTCAGTGCGAGATCCTTCCCCTCCCCAATCACATCAACCCCCCAAAGGCTCCCGCTAGTATTGAACTATCAATGGAACCACCACTCGAAACAGATCAAGCATCCGCAGATACCGCCACGCACAATGCAACAAAGCGTTTAGGTCTCGCCGCCAAGGCGGGGCTAGGCCTAATTGTGCTGTCAACACTGCTGTGGGTTGCCCTGCCAGCAATTCCCTTTCTGCCACTTTCGACTTCGCAAAAGGCTTCTTTGGTTGTGGCGGTGCTGGTTGTTGCCGAAGCACTGTTTTTGGCAGGCGTACTTCTCGCGGGTAAAGAGGTGGCCAAGCGCTACCGAAGCTGGCTCAGCCCCCGGCGTTTGTGGCAAAGGCTGGCTGGAAAAACTGGAACATTTGAAAGCAAAAAACAAGGGGGCGCTAGCAAAGACATCTGAGGTTTGCGAGCGTGTTGGGCAGGGCAACGGTGCTACCCCAAGAACCTACCCCGGCGGCACCATATCCACATCGGCTCGGCCAAACCAACAAGAGCGGCTTTCGGCTATCCAGCGGTTAGCGGAGTCTATAATGGCAGTGGACAAGCTGCAACGTCCGCATAGCGGCCGGAACCGGGCTGCTTACACTCACACCATGTCCAAAAACCGCCCGCGCAGCTCCGGCGTGGGTACCATGCACTGCTCCCACTTTCCAAACCAGCGGTACCGGTTCTCGGCCAGGTAGCGGTAGGCGGCATCGCGCGCCACCTTGGGCAAAACGCCAAGGGCCTGAAACAGTGGCCACGGGCCTGAAAGGTGTTTGGCAATTCTGAGCACCGCGTCGCTTTCTATATAAACTCGTTCTCCTTCAATTAAAACAATGCTATCCGTTCCATGGTTGGCCAGGTTATGCCGGATCAGCAGGCTGCGGCCCGCTTCGGACTGCAAGGGTGCGAACTGGAAATAGCCTTCGGGGTCGTGCCGGATGATGAACTGCACAGCGCCGCTGCATAGATTGCACACGCCATCGAACAGAACCACTGCCTCGCTATCCATCGAATTTAGAGTAGCAGCATTTTGGGTTTTAACGGTGACCTGTGGCGCTTAAAGCGCTAACAGCATTAATCAAGACTTAACCTTTACCCCGTATTGCGGTACAATGCAACACGTTTGCCCAGGGGGTATATGAAGCTTACCGACAACTTTGGCCGCCTGATTAAGGACCTGCGGCTCTCGGTTACGCCCAGGTGTAACCTGCGCTGCCTATACTGCCACCCTCTGGACTGGGAGACGACGGAGCCGCCAGGGACGGTCACCGTGGAGGATGTGCGGCACTTTTTGAAAGCGGGGAGCATGTTGGGCCTCGAGGCCGTCCGCTTCACCGGCGGTGAGCCTCTGGTACGCAAGGAACTTCCCCAGATGATCGAGGCCGCCCGCGACACCGAAGGCATCCGAGACATTGCCATTACCACCAACGCCCTGCTCTTCCGCCGCCGCGCCAAAGAACTGGTGGCCGCGGGGCTGCAACGCGTAAACATTTCGCTAGACTCCGCGACTCCGGAAGTATTCAAAGCCATGACCCGCGGGGGGGATGTCGGCAAGGTGCTGGACGCCATCGAGCTCTCGTTCGAGTTAAAACTGGAGCCCGTGAAGCTCAACGCGGTGATGATCCGGGGCATGAACGAGGGTGAAGTTGTCCCACTGGCCAAGCTTTCGCTCGACAGACCCCTACACGTGCGCTTTCTGGAGTACATGCACCTGGACAACTCCAACCCGGAAGAGTACCAGCGCCGGTTCATTGCGGGAGCGGAGACCAAGGCAAAGCTGGAGCGCGAGTTCGGCCCGCTGGAAAAAGTGGACTCGGACCCCAGCGCGCCCGCGCGCGTTTATAAAATCAAAGGCTCAGTGGGGACCATTGGCTTCATCAATCCCGTCACCGAGGCGTTCTGCTCCAAGTGCTCGCGCCTGCGCCTGACTTCCGACAAGGCAATGCGCCCCTGCCTTTTGACCGACCTAGAAATGGACATTGCCTGGGCCTTTGAAGCGCAGAACCCAGTCGAGGCGATAACCGACGCAATTCTTCTGGCCACAGACCGGAAGCCCGCGTTTGGCAACACCTTGCCGACGCTCAGGGAACGGGTAATGATAGGGATTGGCGGGTAAAACACCTAATGCTAAAGGCCTAGCGCAAGGAAGGGCTCAGATCCGCTTCTCCGGGTATAAGCCCGGCTGCGATGATACCAACCAGCTTTTTACTCATTACCCCGAGGGCATCTCGCACCTTGCGCCAATCGTCCAAACCTTTGCCGGAAGGGTCTGGGAATGAAACGTGAAGCCTGTGCGTCTTGGCCGGGTACGCAGGGCAGCTCTCTTTGGCGCTATCGCAGACGGTGAGCACAATATCAAGGTTCCAGGGGTCGGGGACTTCCCAAAGTGTTTTAGAGTGGTGCGCCGAAATATCAACCCCCACCTCAGCCATCACCTGGATGGCTTCGGGCTTCACGCCGGTCTTCTCGGTGCCCGCAGACCAGACTTCCAGATCCAAGCCCACCTGGGCCGCAAGGTGGCGAATCCAGCCTTCGGCTATCTGGCTCCTGGCGGAGTTGTGGGTACATAGAACCAGCAGTCGCACACCCTTCAAACTAAGCGAACTTTGTCATCGTTCGGTAAACCAGGCTATCCTGCCTCTCCTTCGATCTGAATGAGTTTAGGTTTTGGCCGCAGCCTGGCTACATCGTTAAGCACGCGCTCAATTCCCAGCGCCAGCAGCCGGTAATACGTCCACTTGCCAACGCGCACCGCTTCAACCAGCCCCGCCTCGCGCAGCGCTTTCAAGTGATGGCTGATGGTGGGCGCGGAAAGCCCCAGCCTGTCCTCGAGATGGCAAAAACAAACGCCATAGGCGGTTCCACACCTGGGGTCGAATACCGTATGGTCGTCTGGCAGTTCGGCCAAAATGCTCACCAGCTTCAGCCGGGTCGGGTCCGCCAGGGCTTTTAACCGCACTACCGCCATAGCTTCATCCATAGGCTTAGAGTCTAAGAGACAAAGGACTAAGTTGCCAGCCTGCCATGTTGGATTGAAAAAGGCTGAATCATATTGACAACCATCATTTCTGTATGATATACATCTAACTAAACCAAATCATCATTGTTCTGGGAGGTCAGGGTGAAAGCAGTGATTTCTCGCCGAAAGTTTGTACAGATATCTGTTTTAAGCGCTGCAAGCCTGGGTGTAGGCAAAGCCGCGTACTGGTTTGCGCCCAGCTTGCCCTATCCCGCCCTTAAAGTGGGTAATATCAACAACCTACAGACGGGGCAGGCCGTTTACTTCAATTACCCGGACGCCCGGGCTCAGGCCATTTTGGTCAAGCTGGGGCGCCAAGCCACTGGGGGTATTGGGAAAGGCCGCGACGTGGTGGCTTTTTCTGCCGCCTGCACGCATATGGGCTGCGGCGTCCAGTACAAGGAAGGCCGTTTTGTGTGCCCCTGCCACTTTTCCATGTTCGACCCAGCGAAGAACGGGCAGGTCTACCAAGGCCTGGCGAGCACCTACCTCCCTCAGATCGAGCTACGGCTGGACTCCAATGGCGATATCTACGCCCGTGCAATCGGTGGCCTCATTTGGGGCCGCGCTTCCAACATCTAGGAGGTTAGTGTATGGCGCTCTTTGAACGCAGGGACCAGCTTCCCATTCCACCCAAGAACGCGAAAGCCCATAACACGGTGTGCCAGTACTGTAACGTGGGCTGCGGCTACAAAGTGTATGTATGGCCGGTGGGCCAGGTGGGCGGTGTGCAAGCGGGCCAGAATGCTTTTGGCGTGGATTTGAGAAATCAGGGGCCCATTGCCGGACAGACCTATTCCGAGACGATGCACTCCGTCATCACCATGAAAGATGGCCTTCAGTATCATGTGGTGGCGGTTCCCGCCAAGGACTCACCCATCAACCGAAACGGCGACCATAGCTCGCGCGGGGCCACCAACGCTATCGCTACATGGAGTGAGGAGCGGGCGACGCGCGAACGCCTGAAGTATCCACTTTTACGGGTGGGCGACATGTTCCAGGCAGTCACCTGGGACGAGGCCATGAATGTTCTGGCCGGTGTCGCTAAAGGTATCCGTGATAAGTGGAGCGACGACGAGATTGCCGTGAAGGCCTTTGACCACGGCGGCTCGGGCGCGGGTTTCGAGAACAACTACGGTGTGGGATCGCTCTTCTTCAAAGGTTTTAGCGTAAAACACATCTCGATTCACAACCGGCCCGCATATAACTCGGAAGTATGGGGAAGCCGCGAGCGGGGCGTCCACGAGCTCAACTATGACGCTTCGGATGCCCGGCTGGCCGACACCATTGTACTGTGGGGTGCCAATACCTACGAGACCGCGTCGGTTTTCTACACCCAGCACATGCTGCCGAACCTCCAGGGAGCAACCGTTGCCGAAAAACAAAAAGCATTTGCCAAAGGCGAAGCGGCAGAGCCCGCGTATTTCGTTGTGGTAGACCCGCGCAGAACGTCATCGCTCACGGCGGCCGAGCAGGCTGCCCAGGGGCGTACTCTGCATCTTCGGCCTAACTTGGGAACTGATTACATCTTGGCAAATGCCATTGCTCGGGTTATCTGGGAACGCAAGTACTATGACATGAACTTTCTGCAAAATCGCACCGATATGCAGAAGTTTGAAGCTTACAAATCCAAATCTCTCGGTGTGGGCACGGCCTACGCCAACTTCATGGCGGAGGCGGAAAGCATTACCGGCGTGAAGCGCGCCGACATCGAAAAAGCCGCCGACTGGATTGCCAAGCCCAAGCCCGGTGGCGCCAAGCGCCGCACGCTCACCATTTACGAAAAGGGCATGATCTGGAATATGAAGAACTACGACCAGGTTGCCGCCGTGGTTCAGATGAACGTGCTATCGCAAAACATTGGCCGTCCGGGAACAGGCGTTGGCCGGCAAGGTGGACACCAGGAAGGATACGTTCGGCCCGCCGCACCTACACCTGGCTCCATTTACAACGGCGGCCCGCCAGTCAACGTGGACAAATATCTCACCGATGGCAACGGCAAGCTCTACTGGGTGATTGCCACCAACCCTTACCTCTCTACTCCCAATGCGCAGATTTTCCGCAAGCGGATCCACGAGCGCACCAAAACCTTGACCGATTATCTGGGCCAGTCGGGCGAACCGGGGACGACCCAGGGCCTGGTGGACAAGATTCTGAAGGGCCTCGAGGCCACCGAAGGTCTTTTCCTTGTGGTCCAAGACCTCTACATGACCCACACGGCAATGGACGCCCACCTGGTGCTTCCCGCTTCCGCCTGGGGCGAAGCCAACCAAACCTCCATCAACTGCAACAGCCGCCTCTTGCGCCTCTACGAAAAATTCGTGGATCCTCCCGGCGACGCCAAGCAGGACTGGGAAATCTGCAAGATGACCGCGCAGAAAATGGCCGCTCTCTACCGCAAAGAGGGCAACGAGGAGCAGGCTAAACGCTTTGACTTTGCCAACAAATGGGCCAAGGACGAGGATGTTTTCCTGGACGGCGCCAACGAATTCCCCAACAACAAGATCCCGGAGCAGGAAGAAGCCACACTTCCCGCCGAGTGCTATAAAGGGGTCACCTATGCCTACTTGAAGCAGGTAGGGCAGCAAGGCATCCGCACCCCAGTGCGCCAAGACCCCGCTACAGGAAAGCTGGCGGGCACGCTGCGCCGTTACAGCAGCAAGTTCGGCACCAAGGATGGAAAGTTCAGCTGGTACGCCACCGACGACTGGCAGGGCTACCCGGAAGAGGTGTCCAAATACCTCGAGGGCGAAATGGCCGGCAAGTACCCCTTCTGGATGACCACTGGCCGCGCCCAGTCCATCTGGCAGACCATGTACAACGACCGCTTGCTGCCCGAGAAAACAACCGGGCTACCCTTGCCGTACGTCGAGGTCCACCCCCAGGACGCCCATAAGCTAGGAATTAAAGGCGGCGACATTGTTCAGGTGTGGAACGAGGAAGGCAACGGGAACTTCATGGTCTATATCACCGACGCCGTGAAGCCTGGCCTAATCTTTGCGCTTCAGTACCACACCCGCGGAACCTCCAACAGCATGACGTCGGGTTACACCGACCCAAAGACAACTATTCCTTGGTACAAAGGTACGCGGGTGAACATCCGCAAGATCTCCGGCGGCCTGCCGGATATTTTGGCAACAGCCAGCACGTTGCAGAATAACAAGTTTGATTAGCCACTGGCAGGCCAGCGTCTAAAGCCGTACGCTCAGCTATTTAGGGCGTTCGGCGTTAGGCGTTTTTCTTGTAACGCTCGATGCACGCTTCAATCTCGGTTAACGCGGCGGCCCTGTCCTTCCAGCCGGTTACCTTGACCCACTTGCCCTTGTGTTTCTCGAGGTCCTTGTAGGTCTCGAAGAAGTGTTGAATCTCGTCCTTGTGGGCCCCCGGAACGTCGTTCAAGTCGAGGATGGAATCAAAGCGCGGGTCTTCAGCGATAACTGCCAGCACCTTGGAGTCACCACCTTTTTCATCCTGCATCTCGATCAGGCCCACCGGGCGGATATCCACCACTACGCCCGGGAGCAGCGGATAAGAGGAAAGCACCACGCCATCTAGCGGGTCGCCGTCCTCGGCCAAAGTGGAAGGAATAAAACCGTAGTCCCCGGGGTACGAATGTGAAGTAGGAAGCACGCGGTCGAGCTTGATCACCTGCAGGTCCGGGTCGTACTCGTACTTGTTGGCGGAGCCGCAGGGAACCTCCACCACCATATGCACAATGTCAGGGGCCTTTTTACCGACAGGGAGGGTCTTGAGGTTTGCCATAGGGAGCATTCTATCGTGCGGGTGCCTACTGGGAGCTTTCGTTCAGGTCCTGCTCCAGGCTTATCCGGGGCATCCAGCGCCGAAGCGGTTTCGGCAACCACCAGTTCCACTTCCCCGCCAGCATCATCACCGATGGAACCAACACCAGCCGAACCAGTGTGGCATCGAGCAGAATGGCCACCGAGAGACCCAGGCCGATGGTTTTGTTGGCAACCACCTGTCCGAAGATAAAAGCAGAAAACACGATAATCATGATGATAGCCGCGCTGGTGATAATTCCCGCCGTGCGTTCGATGGCCGTGCGCACAGCCTGGGAGGTTTCCAGCCCGCGCAGATGCGCTTCTTGCACGCGCGAAAGCAGAAAGATTTCGTAGTCCATGGAGAGCCCGAAGATTACCGCGAACATCACCAGCGGAATACTTGAATCGAGCCCGCCCACATCGGTCGGCACCCCAAAGAAGCCCGCCAGCACGCCGTTTTGAATCACCTGGGTGATCACGCCATAGGCCGCGCCCACCGAGAGCGAGTTCATGACAATGGATTTGAGTGGGATCAAAAGACTACGGAAGGCAAACGCCAAGAGCAGGAAGGTGGCGATGAATACCGCGCCAATGGCCTGCGGCATGGCGCTCACCAGCGCACTGGTGAACTCTCGCGAACCGATGGGTGCCCCGCCCAGCAGCACGGTTTCAAAGCCGGCATCGCCTGCTTCCTTGCGCAGGCGCTCGGCCCAGCCGGGAATATCCGATGAGTGAATGACATCCTGTGGAATTACCGAGAGGCGCAAGTAGCGGCGGTCTTTGCTGATGGAGCGCTCGTTGAGCGAGACCAAGCCGGAAAGCCCGCCTTCCGCGTCCGGCAAGCTGGTCCTGGCGGTCAAAAAAGGCGAGATAACCAGCTTCACGTCGGGCCACGCAGCCAGCTTGCGGTCCAACTCGCGCCACTTGGTACGCGCGTCTGGAGTAAAGCCTCGGCTGCCCAAGTCCAGCAGGACTTCGAAGGTATCGATGCTCCCGCCGAGCTCGAGGCCCCGGATTAGCTCCAACCCCTTGCGCGACTCGACATTGCTCGAAAGCCCGAAAGCGCCCGTGTAGCCAAGCTTCATGTGAAGCGCGGGGAGCGCAAGCGTGACCATGAGGGGCGTGACGATCAGAACGAAGACCAGGGGGCGCCGCATCACGGTAGTGGCCCACTGGCCCCAGAAGGGGTGGACCTTTGCGCTCGAGGTCAGCTTGAACCGCAGCCGGCGCGGAGAGTTGACCCTTGGACCCAAGAGGCTCAGCACCGCTGGAACCAAGGTGATGGAGGCAAGCACCGTCATGACGATAGCCATCACACCGCCAAGGCCCATGGAGCGGACAAAAGTCAGATCGGGAACCAGCAGCGCGGACATGGCAATGGCCACGGTAAGACCGCTAAAAGCCACTGCGCGGCCCGCCGTGCGGGTGGCGATTTCCGCCGCCTCGCGAGAGGGTCTGCCGTGGGACAGCTCTTCCCGAAAGCGGTTTACCAGCATGAGCGCATAGTCAATACCCGCGCCCAGCGAGAGCATGGTGATCACGCTCTGCGCGAAATGGGAGACATCCATCAGGCGTGTTAACCCATAGAGCATGGCCATACTGGCTGTAATGGACACAATCCCCACCAGAAGCGGGACGGCCGCGGCCACCAGCGCGCCGAAGGCCAGGTACAGCACCATGCCAATAAGGGGAAGCGCCAATAGCTCGCTTCGCCTGATGTCCGACTCGGCGAGCGCCAGAAAGTCCCTGGAGATGGCGCCGGCCCCGGTGACGTAGACTGTGGTCTCCGGGATTTTTGCCTCTTTTGCCGCCCGCCGGATTTCCTCAATGGTCTTGCCGGTGTTCTCCAGGCTGACCTCGAGGACGGTTGCCGTCACCTTGCCATCGCCGCTTTTTAGCGCGAGCGGGTTCTTGGCATCGAACCGGACCAGGCTTGTTACCCCGGCAAGCGCCTTGAGCTTCTGGACCAAGGAGTTGTAGGCCTCGAGGAAACTCGGATCCGAACTCGTAAGCCTGGATTCGGTGACCAAAACCGTAAGGTCCGGTAGCTTTTGCCCGAACTCTTGCTCAATAATGTCTGCTACTTTGCGGGCCTGGCTATCTTTTATGTTGCCGGTGCTGGCTACCAGCGCCTTGGGCGCAAGGCCCGCAAAAGGAACCGCGAAAAAGAAGATTGCGGCCCAAATTGAAAGCACTAAGACCGGGTGCCTCGGCACAACTCTGGCGAGAAAGCTAATCATGCGAATGGGCTGACTGCCCGCTTCCTTACTATCCCGTGAACCACCCGTGGTGGCAAGCGCGGTGGCCACGATGCGCTGCTCAGCGATAATGGCTGGATGGACACATCCTGGTTCCTGAGACCCTCTTTGCTCCAGCGGTTGGAAGGCCTGGCCTTACTTGTGGTTGCGCTGGGGGTTTCCTCCCAGAGCGGTGTTCCCTGGGCCTGGTTTTTCCTTCTGTTGCTGTCTCCAGGCCTCTTCATGCTGGGTTATCTCAAAGATGCGCGTACGGGAGGGGCTATCTACAACGTTGGCCACCTGCTGCTCTGGCCGCTACTGCTGCTTGCGCTGGGATATCTCGGGTATGGTCCGCTCTACGCCGGACTGGGCGCTATCTGGCTGGCGCACATTGGCATGGACCGTGCGTTCGGTTATGGCTTCAAGCTCGAGAGCGGTTTTCACGATACGCACTTAGGCAGGATTGGGAAATCTACCCCCCTGCCAGAGGGCATCCCCCCTACGGAGTAGGACGGATTGAGCGAGGTAGCTGTTTTCTGAACTCCTCAAGTGCTGCGTGGATGGCGCCCGCAGGCAGTACGCCCAGCTTGATATCTTTTCCGCCGCCCCTGGCGCCCAGGGGCTCAAGAATCTCTTTCCACAGCGCGTCTAGCTGCTCGCTTCTGCCTGGGTGCTTGGTGAGCACCAGGCGGGCTTTGTCCTCTCCGGGAGAAACCAGGAATGCGAGCACCCCCGGCCACTCGGAAAGCCGCTTGCCGACGGCCTCGAGGACTACCCCCGGCACCTCGGCAGCAATGGTCAGGCCGGGGGATAGAGCCAAGAGCTCCCGCATGATGCGCTCGGCGAGCTCGTCTCTAAGCGCCATGTTCTCGCCCTTCAACCTAAAAATCTCGCCAGCCTGGTTGGCGATCGGCTTCTCGATCTCCAACGCGGGGGCACTGAACTTTTCCGCCAGGCTGGCTAGCACCAGGTGCTTCTGGCTGTAATCTTCCAAAGCTTCCCAGCCCGCCACAAAGTAAACCCGCGTGCCGCCTTTATAGCGTTCGTGCTTGAGCAGCTTGATAGGCCCGGCCTCGGCGGAGTTTTTCAAATGGGTTCCGCCGCAAGCGGCCAGATCCCAGCCTTCAATCTCCACCAGGCGAATCTTCCCGGAAACCTTTGGCGGCCTGCGCAGGGGAAAGTTGTGAAGCTCGCCCTGATCCACCCAGAACTGCTTGATAGGAGACGCCGCGTACACCGCCCAGGCGGCAAGGGCTTCAGCCTGGCGCGCTACCTCCTCCTGCGGCTCGGAAGAAAAGTCGATGGTGCAAACCGGGCTGGTCAAATTCACCGCGACCGTCTCCCATCCACCGGCGCGAAGAAAAGCTTGCGACAAAATATGTTGGGCGGTATGGCGCTGCATCAGCCGGTAGCGGCGCGCCCAGTCTATCTGGCCTTCAACTTTGTCACCCGCTATCAGCGGCCCTGTGAGCACGTGTACCACATCGCCACTGGCCTTGGACTCCTCGTAGACTTCTGTGACCCGGACGTTTCCCAAGGTGCCGGTGTCATGCGGCTGCCCGCCGGCGGAAGGATAGAAGAGCGTCTGGCTCAAGACCGCAAAATGCTTGCTGCCTTCGGTCCACGACCGTACAACTTTGGCGGTGAACTGGTTTTGATAAGGATGGTCGTGATACAGGCGCACAGAGAGATTATCGCCTATGCGGTCCAAAGCTGGCGCTTTGCACAGAGCACCAACAGCCTCGGAGCTACCAAGGCCATAGGGGCCGCTGCCGCTTTTGACAAAAAATATCAGACCTCAGCGTCATCCAAAGAGCCGCGCTTGGCGAAACGGCTCAGTACCCAAGGCGAGGCCAGCGAGAGAACGGCCAGCGCCCAAAGGGTTATGGCAATTGGACCGGAGAACAGCACGCCCCAGTCACCGTTGCTGATAGCAAGTGCGCGCCTAAGGTTGATCTCCATCAGATTGCCTAAGACGAGCCCCAGCAGAACCGGAGCCAGCGGGAAATCTAGCTTGCGCATCAGGTAACCCACCAGGCCAAACAAGGTCATCAGCAGAAGATCGAAGGGGCTATTGTTGACTGCGTAGACACCGATAAAACTTACCGCGAGCACCGCGGGCAGCAGAAACCACCGGGGCACCGAAAGCAAGCGCACGAAGAGCCCCACCAAGGGAAGGTTCAACACCAGCAACATGGCGTTTCCCACGTACATGGAGGCAATCAGGCCCCAGACAACTTGTGGATGCTGCTGGAACATCTGGGGGCCTGGGTTCACGCCCAGGCTGGAAAGCGCTCCGAGCATGATGGCGGTGGTTCCGCTACCGGGGAGGCCCAGCGTGAGGAGCGGGATCATGGCGCCGCCGGCAGCCGCGTTGTTGGCGGACTCGGGTGCGGCCACGCCGCGCAGGTCACCTTGCCCAAAGCGGCCCCGAGGCCCGTGGAACCTTTTCTCCACCGTGTAGGACACAAAGCTGGCAATAGAAGCACCCGCGCCGGGAAGCACCCCAATCAGAAAGCCCAGGATGCCGCCACGAAAAATGGCCCCGAGCGAAAAAAGAAATTCCTTCAGCGATAGATAGACCCGGCCCACCGCCGCCTTGGTAGCCCCGGAGGCCTTTTCTTCCAGGAGCATCAGGACTTCGCTCACCGCAAAAAGGCCGATGGCCACCACCAAAAAGTCCATGCCGTCGTAAAGCTTGAGCTGTCCAAAGGTGTAGCGGGCAACGTTGCTCTGGGGGTCTAACCCCACCGTTGCAAGCATCAGACCGAAGAGTGTTGCAACCAGCGCCTTGGCCATGTTCTTCCCCGCCAGCGCTGAAAGCGTGGAAAAACCAAAGACCATCAGGGCGAAATATTCGGCGGGGCCAAAACGGATGGCCCACTGCGCCAGCAGTGGCCCCAGGAGCATCAGGCCCAGCACTGAAAGCGTCCCCGCGATAAACGAACCCCAGGCCGCGACCGCCAGCGCGGGGCCCGCCCTGCCTTGTCTGGCCAGCTGGTGCCCGTCCAATGTGGTGACAACTGAAGAAGTTTCGCCCGGAATATTGAGCAAGATGCTGGTGGTGCTGCCTCCGTACATGGCACCGTAGTAGATGCCCGCAAGCAGAATGATGGCGGACTCCGGTGGCAGCCTGAGTGCGAATGTTAGCGGCACTAGGAGCGCCACACCGCTGATGGGCCCGATGCCGGGGAGCACACCAATCAGCGTGCCGACCAAAGCCCCAATGAAGACCAGAAACAGGTTCAGGGGCTGGAAAGCCACGCTGAACCCATTGGCGAGCAGAGGGAGAGTATCCATAGGGCCGCTAAACCATCCTTTGCGCGCACGCGAGGCCGTCACCCAGTGAGAATTTTCCCCAAGGGAAGCGGAACACCAAGGCCCCTGGTGAAGAGCCAGTAAACCACCATGCTAAAGATAAGCCCGGCGGCCAGGCCCTTCCAGGTCCTTGTTCCAAAGAGAAAGCTCAGTAAGGCCATTTCCAGCGTGGTGCTGATAACGAAGCCGAGAGGTACCAGCAAGTAGGCATAGGCGGTCAGGCTGGCCAGCACCAACGCGAGCCGGGGCCAGAAGCCGGCTCCGGGCCAGGAGGGGCCGGGGTCGGGGCGGGCAATCAAGTACAAACTAGAAAGCCCAAGGCAGATGGCAATGATGAGCGGGAAAGTTTTGGGGCCCAGGGGGTCCGAGATGAAGCCGGCCTCGAGGCCTTTCGCCGCCCAGCCATAAGCCAATGCCAGGCCGAGCAGCAAAACTCCCAGTACCCGGTCAGTGGCCGCCCGTTTGCTCCTCATCGCCATTTAGAGAGGGGGCGGATTGCCGTCCCTTCAAACTCAAACAATAGCTACTTAATCAACCCTAGCTCCTTGGACAGGTTTCGGAACGCACTCACCTGGCGAGCGATAAATACTTGGAACGGAGCACCCGCCATAAAGAATTCCCCCAGAGAGTTATCCTGGCGGATCTTGGCCCACTGGGAAGATTGCCCCAGCTTCTTGAGGGCGTTGGACCAGTACTCGTAGGCCTCGATGGGCATGCCCTTGGGCACGTAGAAGCCGCGCCACACAATCCACTCCACGTTGTAGCCAAGCTCCTTGGCGGTGCTAATGCTGGCGTAGGGGGCGGGCAATCGCTTGGAAGCAAGCACCGCCAAAACCCGCACTGTGCCAGCCTCAAACTGGGCGCGTACCTCGGAGGCATCGCCGGGGAAGACCTGGATGAAACCGCCTAAAAGAGAAGTAATGGCCTGGCCGCCTCCGTCAAAAGGAACGTACTTAACCTGCCTGGGGTCAATGCCCGCAGCCTTCGCGAGCAGGAGCACCTTCATGTGGTCCTGGCCTCCCACCGCGCTACCGCCGCCCACAGCAATTTTGCTGGGATCGGCTTTCCAGGCGGCCATCAAGTCGCCCAGTGTCTTGTATGGGGAGTCGGCCTTGACCGCAATCACCCCAAAGTCCGCCGCCACCGCGCCCAGCCAGCGCACGTCGTTCTCGCTGAACCTGCTGAACTGCCCTTGCGCCAGGCGCAAGGTTGTGGCCGGGCTCGCCGCAATAATCAGGTTGGCATCTTCGTTGCGCTGCGCCACGACGTGGGCAAAAGCCACTCCACCACCACCACCCGTCATGTTGGTGACCTTGATCTGCTGTGGCACCAGCTTGAGCTCGAAAAGTAACTGGCCCACCGAGCGGCAGGTGAAGTCCCAGCCGCCGCCCGCGCCCGCAGGCGCGATGCACTCAGGGTTTTTGGGTGTGAAGGCGAACGCCAAACTAGAGATCCAAGCGCTTATAACAAGTACCAGCCAGGTATTTCTTTTCACGGCATCCCCCCATGAAGACCCTTGTTAACGTTTATCGGCGGTCTGTGACTATGCTACATCAACGCGCCTCCGAACCTGGCGGGCTGGCGCGTATTCTAAAGGCGTGCGCGAACGGCTGGACAAAGTGCTTGCCCACCTGGGGCTTGGGAGCCGCAAGGAGATCGCCAGGCTGGCGAGGGCGGGGATGATTGCTATCGATGGGCAGATTATCCGCGACGTTTCACACAAGTTCGACCCCAGTGCGTCCCGAATAGAAATTGACGGCGAGCACGTGATCTACCAAACATATTTTCACCTGCTATTGAACAAACCCGCGGGCTACGTGACGTCTACCAAAGACCACGACGGAGCGCCCATCACCGAACTTATCCCCGAAGAGCATTACCGCGACGACTGGATGCCGGTGGGCAGGCTGGACAAAGACACCGAAGGCTTGCTTCTGCTTACCACCGACGGAATGCTTGCGCACCGGCTTACACATCCGCGCTGGAAAGTGGCGAAGCGGTACTACGCCGAACTCGAAGAGCCCGCGTCACAAGAGGACATCAATGCCTTTGCCGCTGGAATGGAGTTGCAAGACGAGAAGCTACAACCGGCCGAACTGGAAATTTGCCAGGATCAAAGGAAAGTTGAGTTGGTTATCCGGGAAGGAAGGTACCACCAGGTAAAGCGCATGTTCGAGGCGCGAGGGAACCGGGTGCTGTATTTGAAGCGGGTGAAGTTTGGGCCGCTGGAGCTGGGCTCGCTGGGTACTGGCGAGGCTAAAGAACTGAGCGCCGCAGAGGCACTGGCGCTTTACGCGGAGGTGGGCCTGAAAGCAGATATCCCTGACGAGCTCAATTAGGCCTAACCCCCATCCGCTACGAAATGTATAGCACCCCACCGCGCGTTCTTGCAAAGCGCGTATCGTTGGCTTCTATGGAAGTAGCCGCCAACCGACTTCTTGACGCCAAGCAAGCCGTCCTTACCCGCCGCTCGATTCGCAAGTTCAAGCAGGAGCCAGTTCCACAAGGCACGTTGGAGGAAATTCTTTCGTTGGCGCTGAAAGCGCCTTCGGCCTGGAACTCGCAGCCCTGGCGTTTTGTGGTGGTGCGCGACCCAAGCCTGAAAATGAAACTGCGCGCGGCGGCCAATGACCAGTCCCAGGTGACCTCGGCCCCGGTGGTGATTGTTTTGTACAGCGACATGAAAGATGCCCTCGAGCGCGCTGGGGAAGTGATGCATCCGGGGATCCCCGAGGCCGAACGGCCTGCGCGGCTGGAGAGCATCCGCGCCTCTTTTGCCAGCAAGACCAACGCCGAGCGCGAAGCCTGGGGCATGGGCCAGAGCTACATCGCGCTGGGTTTCTTGATGCTCTTGGCCAGGTCCTACGGCTACGATACCGTGCCCATGCTGGGGTTCAATGCCGCCAAGGTCAAGGAACTGCTGGGTTTGCCGGAACGCGTGGCCATTCCGGCGCTGCTGCCGCTTGGCCTCAGGGATGAAGAAGGAAGGCCGCACCACCGCCACAACTTGGAACAGGTAGTGCGCTGGATGTAGCAAAAGGGGGCGGGCAGCCGCGCCCCAACCTCGACCGCCGCCTAAACCAAAGGCGCGGCTATTTACCGTTCCTGCCGTCCGCAGGCGGTGTTTCAGCCGGCCTCTCCTCACTGGGTTTAGGAGACTCCTCGGTCTGTACCGTGCCCGCGTTGCCCCAGGCATAGGAGGACCGCAGGGCCTCGAGGTCCGCCATGTTCACCACACCGTCTTGGTTGAAGTCCCCCTTGAGCGGAGTCCTGGGGGCGTCCGCTGGCTGGTCCGTTTTCCCTTCCCCGCCCGGCGAAGGGGGGGCTTTGTCGCCGCCAGCGGGCTGCGGCTTGGGGCTCAAGGTTTCGGCTAGCAGCAATAAATCGGCGTAGGTGTATTTTCCGTCGGTCTTGGTGCGCTCGATCAGCGGTGCCGGCGCGAAGGCCTTGCCGGTTTTGTCCAGGAAGATCACCTTGGGCTGGATGTTGGTCCGGACCGGCTCCTTGGCGGTGGGGGTCAAAGTCAGACGAAATACCTCAATGTCTTTCTTGGCACTGCCCACGAACACCGCATCAATATCGAAAACCGCTTTTGCGCGGTCGAAGCGAAGCACGTACAGGAGGCCATCGGCGGCCTTGAGGGTATCGAGCACCGGCTCGAGGTCCTTGAGCGAAAACTGCGCCTGGAAACCTTTGGTCTCGCGTCCCTCCGCCCTTGCCGCGAAGAGGAAAGCCTCCGACACGGGTGAAAGAGGCTGGACTGTTTTCATGGTTGGCGGAGGCGGATCGGTGACGTTCAAAACAACCTTCTGGGCGCGGCTGGAGAGGGCGGCGTCCTCCACTGTGAGCACCAGCGAAAACAAACCTTTTTCCTGCGGCGTGCCGGCCAGACTGCCGGACGCAAAGGACAGGCCCTTGGGCAGGGCACCATCGAGCTTGAAGATGTAAGGCCGCACGCCGCCCTCCGCTAGAAACCTGGCGCTGTAGGTGTCGCCGATAGCGGCGGGGGGCAGGCTGGTGGATACCAGCCGCAGGGGTTCGCCGGGGCCGCCCCTGTCGGCTCCGCAAGCCGTCAATACCAGCACGACTAAATACCAGAACTTGCGCATCAGGCTTTCATTTTATCCAACACACATGAGACTACAAGTATAGTGTCGCCATGAGCATCAGGCCGGACTGGTGGATCCGAGGACG
>JAMCQK010000101.1 GCA_023382135.1 Deinococcus sp. | reverse complement strand
ACGGGGAGTCCTTGGGCGGTATTTGCATACAAGGCTTGGAGCTATACTGGTGGGAATATGCTGGAAGCCCCCGCTAAAAACAGCCGGATTGTTACTGAGCGCATAGCCCAGGAAGCGCTGACGTTTGACGATGTACTGCTGGTCCCCGCCTATTCCGAGGTGCTGCCGGCGGAGGTTTCCACCCGGACGCGGCTGAGCAGGCGGTTGTGGCTCAACGTGCCGGTAATCTCGGCGGCCATGGACACGGTTACCGAGGCGGAGATGGCCATTGCCATGGCGCGCCAGGGCGGGCTTGGGGTGATCCACAAGAGTTTGAGCATTCAGGAGCAGGCCTCGCAGGTGCGCAAGGTCAAGCGCTCGGAGGCGGGCATGATTGTGGACCCGGTGACGCTTCCGCCTTCGGCTACGCTGGCGGATGCCGAAAGGCTCTTACGCGAGTACAAGATTGGTGGGCTGCCGGTGGTCGATTTATACGGCAAACTTTTGGGCCTGGTGACCAACCGAGACCTTCGTTTTGAGCGCGATCACCGTAGAGCAGTAGCTGAAATCATGACACCCAGGGAGCGGCTGATTGTTGCGCCTCCAGGAACCACTTTGGATGAAGCGGAAGAAATTCTTAGGCAGCACAAGGTTGAAAAGCTGCCCCTGGTGGATGAAGCGGGAAAACTCAAGGGCCTGCTCACGCTCAAGGACCTGAGTAAACGCCAGAAGTTCCCGGAGTCCGCCAAGGATGCGCAGGGCAGGCTGCTGGTGGCAGCGGCGGTGGGTGTTTCCAAGGACCTGGCCGAACGGGCGCAGGCGCTGGTGGAAGCGGGGGTGGACGTGCTGGTGCTGGACTCGGCGCACGGGCATTCCAAGGGCATCTTCGAGGCCTTGGGCAGACTCAAAAACGCTTATGCGGAGACAGTGCAGATTATTGCCGGCAATGTGGCCACCGCCGAAGGCGCCGCCGCACTAGCCGAGCGGGGCGCGGACGCTATCAAGGTAGGCATTGGTCCCGGCTCTATCTGCACCACGCGGGTGGTGACCGGCGTGGGCGTACCGCAGATATCAGCTATCCTCGAGGCGGTCAAGGGTGCGGAAGCTTTCGGGGTGCCGGTTGTGGCGGACGGCGGCATCAAATACTCCGGTGACGTGGCCAAAGCCCTTGCTGCGGGAGCCAGCACCGTGATGCTCGGAAGCATGCTGGCGGGCACCCAGGAAGCGCCTGGGGAAGAAGTACTCAAAGAGGGAAGACGCTACAAGCTTTACCGCGGGATGGGTTCTTTGGGCGCGATGCGGCAGGGGAGCGCTGACCGTTATTTTCAGGATGCGGAGCGGGGTTCTTCGGTGGAGGCTAAAAAACTTGTCCCCGAGGGCATTGAGGGGATGGTGCCTTACAAGGGGCCGGTGGGGGACGTGGTCTACCAGGTGGTGGGCGGGCTGCGCTCGGCTATGGGCTACTGCGGGACGGCGGACCTCGAGGCCTTCCGCACCCGCACCCGCTTCATCCGCATCACCAGCGCGGGGCTGATCGAAAGCCACCCGCACGACGTGGTGGTGACCAAGGAAGCGCCCAATTACTCCGGCTGAACTTCGCCGCGGGCTCAACCCGCGGTTTTCGCTGCCGGTTTTGTTTTACAGAGACATTTGTCTTTGGCCCGGCGCGGTTATGGTAGAAGCGGATGACGGCGGGACGCCATAAACTAGCCGAACGGTACAAGGACCGCCTCGAGGCCGGACGCCGCCTGGCAGCCGCGCTCAAGCATCTTAGAGGCCAAGAAGACATTGTTGTTCTTGCCCTGCCGCGCGGCGGCGTGCCAGTGGCCTTTTCCGTGGCACAGTCGCTGGGAGCTTTACTGGACGTGCTGGTGGTACGCAAGCTGGGGGTTCCTGGCCACGAGGAACTGGCCATGGGAGCCATTGCGGCGGGCGGCGGAAGGGCAATTAATCAGAGCGTTGTAGTATCCCTAAACCTCTCGCCTGAGGACATTGCCCAGGCCGAAGCGCGCGAGAAACTCGAGCTGGAACGTAGGGTCAAGGCCTACCGCGGAGCAAGGCCCTGGCCGCTGCTGGAAGGACGCACGGTGGTTTTGGTGGATGATGGTCTGGCTACGGGCGCCAGTATGAAAGCCGCTTTAGAGTCGGTAAAAAACTGGCGGCCCGCCAAGGTGATAGTTGCCGTTCCAGTAGCGCCCCCGGAAACTATAGAGGAAATTTCCTTAATGGCGGACGAGGTTATCTGCCCGCTCACCCCGCCCTTTTTTGAAGCGGTGGGGAGTTGGTATGAAAACTTCCCGCAGACCTCAGACGAAGAAGTAAAGGATCTGTTGGCCAGAAGTGACGCTTGAACCATCCAGCGCGCTGGATGGCAGACAAGCCTTTCTTTTATGCATAATCTGAACCCAGCCGGTTGGATTGGTACCCGAGAGACCAGATGCCAAGACAGGGTCTTCCCGCTGCTATTGTTCTGGTTTTGACGCTTGTGCTGGGCTACTGCTGGAACCAATATAAAGCGTCCTCCGGTGGTGACGGCCCGGTGCAGACCCAGGCCAGCCCGCAGGGAAAAACTGAACTGTCCAAACCCAGTACTGGGTTTTCAAGGGTTGCCCCGTGGATGGCGATGGCGGCGACCGCGAGTTCAACCGGCTGAAAAACCGCGTGCAAGATGGCAGCTACCAGCCCATGAACTTCCAACCGCTCTTGAGCCTGCCGCTACCCAATCTTGCCGTGACGCACCGCTGGCAGTGAGCCTTGTGGGATAAAGCCCTGGCCCGGCAGTACGAAGATAAGCCAGTAGCACATGGAAGGATACTTCGTTTGAACAAAAGAGGCTGGACCGGAATCGGTCAACTATTGTTCGAAAGATTCTGAGATGCTCGACTGGCACGTTGTTCTTACCGCGACGCCGCGCGGCCCGTAGAGCAGGTCAGTGGTGGTGGAGACCACGCCCAGAGTGCGCGCTGTGCATCCCGGCTGGACGTTAGCGGCCATGAAAACCGTGATTCAGAGGTGCGAACGCGTGCGCATTGGCTGCTTCTGGACTCCGAGCATCCTGATCAACCGGAAAAACCAGGGGAACGCTCTGGGAAATTCATCCAGCGATGAAGATTGAAGTGTTTAGAAACGGGAAGTGGGCTGAGCTTTAGCGTCTGAGCCCTCCTACTCCCGTTGGCCCGGTTGAGTTTTGACAAAGTCAACCGGGAGAGACTTGGCAGATCTTTCTCGGCTACCGGCCGAGGCCCTCGAGGGCGGCCCTGGCATCTTGATAGCTGGGCCTGAGTGAAAGGGCCTGCTGGTAATCGGAGCGGGCCGAGTTGATTTTTCCCAGCGCCTGGTAGGCCTTCCCGCGCCAGTAGAGGGACTCTTCAAGGTCTGCCGCCAGGCGTAGATTTTCATTTGCCAATGAAATTACATCCGAGTAGCGCCCGGCGCGGTAATAGGCCTCGTAGGGCCCAAACTGGTACCAGAGCATCCGCCAGGGCCACCTGGTGGTGGTGCTTCTGGGCCTTCCTGGGTCATAGCGGCTGGCTGGGGTGGCGCGTGCGCGGTCGAACGCCTTGACTGCTCCGGCCACATCTCCGGCCTCGAGAAGCGAGCTGCCCAGGTTGAACCAGGCAAAGGTGTTATCCGGGAAATCCTGAGTCTCTTTCCGGGCAAACTCCAAAGCCAGTCGCCGCTCCCAGTCCTTGCTGGTGCGCTGGCCCAGGACGGCCTCGAGGTCTTTGGCCCGTTTCTCCGGATAGACCACCAGGTAGGTGCGATTAAAACCGCGCCACAGACTATCGAACTCGGAATAGCTGAGCGTGACCTTGGGGCCATAGTAGGAGTCGAAGGCCCGGAAATATCCGGCGCCGTCGTCATAGCCCACCAGCAGCCGGTAATGCCCCATGCCGCCGTGATCCGGCACCACGAACCAGCTCTCCACGATGGTGGGAAAGCCCGCCTCGAGCAGGCGCTTTAAAAGGCTGATCTCGCCCGCCACACCTATGTGTACTTGGAAACCGCGCCTGCGGGCGAAGCTGGCGAGTTCCTGCGGGCTTACATTTTTGTCGGCTTTATTGGGTTTGAGCAGGGGGGCAATCTGATACTGGCTGTCCGGGCTGCCGTAGTAGCTCATGGCCATGCCAATGGTTACCGGGCCGCAGTTGTTGAAGCGCTGGTACTCGTGCCGTGCCCCTGGCAGAAAGACGCTCGCGGGTGCGGCCAGCGAGGTTCCGAGAATTACCCAAAGGCAGCCAAGCGTTCTAAGCACAATCATCCAGATTCCCGTTCCAGCGTCATTCACCGAAAAGCTTGTCGAAGGCCTGGGTCCCAGCGTGCTTCCTGCCTGGACGATACACCCCGGCTTTGCACTCCAGCTTTCCTTCGCCTACCAGCTTCTGCAGGGTGGTGGCCAGCTCCAGCCGCGAAAAGTTTTCTCCTTCTTCGTCTAACCAGCGCAGAATTTCTTTTTCAGTGGCGAAGCGGAGCGCCTCCACCGCCTTGGTTACCCAGGCCGCTGAGTCCATGCCTACATCTTAGGCTGGCTTTTGGAACAATGAACAGCCAGGCCCAGGGAGCACCAAGACGCACGATCTCCCGCCGGTTCAAGCTTGTGCTCGCTGGAAAACTGCTCTCGCTTTCGGCGCCAAGGCCAGGCTATGGCTACATGGACTATTCCTGGAGGTGTTTTTAGGTTCCGGGCGAGAGCTTCTAAGCAAGGCTAAAGGTCGTCAAAGTACGTGAAGAGTACCGCCTGGCCTTGGGCAAGGGAAATTTCCAGCCCGGCGCGGGCCCGGTTGGAAAGTGTGTGGCTCGAACCCAGCGGTATCGTTGCATCTTTTAATTCCCAGTGAGCACCGCGGATAGTAAGGCCCGCCAGATCTGAAAGGGGCACGATGCTGAAGAGTGTTCCGGCCTCGAGGCCTGCCGCTCTTCCCCCTCCCACTAGCGGCCGGGCCTCCTCCCTGCCGCCAGACAACACCACCTTTACCCCTTGCCCGGTGAGCTTGATAGAAAGCAACAAGTGCGAAAGCCCGTGGTCGCTCCGCCCTCCCAAGGCTCCCAGCAGCCACAGCTCGCTGGCGCCCATCGCCAGCGCGGCCTCCACGGCGAGCTCGCCATCGGTCTGGTCCTTATCGCTGGGGTACACTTTTTTCTCAACCTTGGGGTGTTTCTCCAAGAGTTCTGGAGGGCTGGAATCAAAATCTCCAACCCACAACTCAGGAGCAAGACCAAGCGCTTCGGCATAGGCCATGCCGCTATCCGCGGCAATCACCCGCGAGCCCCGGACCTCTCTTAAGAGCCGCTGGGTTACCAGCAGCGGGCCGCCCAACAGAATTACCACCTTGTTCACCGGTCCTCCAAGGGCCTTGCCATGGCCGGGTTGACCCGGAGCAAGACCTGGTCTTCTGTAAGAAGCTCCGGGCTGGCACCTTCCCAGTAGTAGCGGATGCCGCCCATCTCCACAAAAAGGCCCACGCGGTTTCCGTAGAACAGGCGCTCCACCACGCGCCCCGGCTGGCCCTTGCCGAGCTCCAGCCCCTGGGGGAGCAGCACATGGGGTTTTGCTGCCAGCCCCAGCCTTGCGCTTTGCTCGGCGGAAAGAATGTTCTTGTGCCCCAGGAAATCTGCCAGCCAGAGCGTCTGTGGGTTTCTGAAAAGATCCTCCGGCGAACTTTCCTTCACGATGCGGCCCGCCTTTAGCACCGCTACCCGGTCCGAAAGCAGAAAAGCTTCCTCTTGATCGTGGGTCACTACCAGCGCGGTGGCACCGGTATCTTTGAGCACCCCGCGCAGCCAGAGCAGAAGCTCCTCCCTAAGCACCCGGTCGAGCGCGCCGAGCGGTTCATCCAGAAGCAAAAGCGGGGGGTTTGACGCCATAGCACGGGTGAGCGCCACGCGCTGTTTCTCCCCTCCAGAAAGCGCTTCCGGGCGTTTTCGCTGGTGGGTCTCGAGGCCTGAAAGCGAGAGCAGCTCAAGCACCCTGGCGTGGAGCTTGTCCCTTTCCCACGCCTTTTCCCTGAGGCCAAAGGCAATGTTCTCGTAGACCGAAAGGTGAGGGAAGAGCGCGTAGTCCTGGAACACCAGCCCAATATTCCGCTTCTCGGGAGGCAGGGGTGTAAGGTCCGTGCCCGCCCAGACAACGCGTCCGCTATCCGGTGCTTCCAGCCCGGCAATCAAGCGCAGGATGGTGCTTTTTCCGCTACCCGAAGGGCCCAGCAGAGTGAGCGTTCTTCCAGTGGGCAGTTGAAGGCTCGCCTCGAGGCTGAACCCTGGATATTGTTTGCGGACGGCCTCGAGGTTCAGCACGCCCTCATTATCAGCCATGTTCTTATGTGTTGCTGGCCACCCACATCTTGCTCAAATCCGGTAGCCTATAAAGAGCTATGACCCTTAGCCTTTCCGCAGCTTTCTTTGCCGGGGTGCTCTCGTTTCTTTCTCCCTGTGTGCTCCCGCTGGTACCCACCTACTTGCTCTACCTGGGCGGCCAGAAGGGCCGGCCCATTTTTAACGCGGTCTTTTTCGTACTCGGGTTCGGCGCCATTTTTATGTTGCTGGGGCTGCCATTCACCCTTCTGGGCAGCGCCCTAAAGCAGCATCAAATCCTGCTCGGGCGCGTGGGTGGAGTGGTGCTGATACTCTTCGGCCTGTACATGTTGGGCCTCAAGCCAGCCATCCTGGTACGGGGGGTGAACCTTAGCTATCGGGGCGACACCACCAAACCATGGGGCGCCTTTGTACTCGGCGCGGTCCTGGGGCTCGGCTGGACACCCTGCATTGGGCCAATACTCGGGGGCATTCTTACGCTCACCGCGCAAGGCGGGGGAGTAGGTTTCCTGGCGACCTACATTCTGGGCCTGGCAGTCCCCTTTTTACTGGTGGCCATGTTCGCCGAGCGCGCCACCAGATGGCTTAGGCAGACCGCCCATATTGCCCACTGGGCCGAGCGGATTGCGGGCGTGGCGCTTTTGCTGGCGGGTATCTTGTTGTTCAGTGGCAGCTTCACCAAGCTGAACATCTTTTTCAACCGCATCGTTCCCAGCTGGCTGCAGGAACGTTTGTAGATAACTCCATGACCCCCCCACTGGTAAAGACTGAAGGCCTGGGCAAACGCTTTGGGCAGGACTGGGTTCTGCAGAACCTGAACCTGTCCCTTGAGCGGGGAGAATTATTGGTGCTCCTTGGGCCCAACGGCGCGGGCAAGACCACGCTCCTGAAACTGTTTTCTGGGCTGCTCAGGCCCACAGCGGGCACTATCACCCACTCGGGGACCCCTGGCTTCGTGGCTAACCCGCCCGCGTTCCACCGGCACTTTAGCGGCCTCGAGAACCTGGCCTACGCGCTCAGGCTTGCGGGCAGACCGGTGGACCTGGCGCAGGTCTCCGATGCGCTTTCGCAGATGGGACTTCCGCCCGCTAAGGCTGTGATGAACTACTCGAGCGGCATGAAGAAGCGGCTCGCCTTGGCCCGGTTGTCTTTGCTCCGGCCAGACCTGTGGCTTTTGGACGAGCCGGAGGCCGCGCTCGATACCGAAGGAAGAAAACTGCTGGAGGGCATGCTTTCTGAAGCGAGAAAGTTTGCCGGCGTGGTGGTCGCCACGCACGAACGTTCCTGGGTGGGGCAGGCCTCGAGGGTGCTAACGCTCGGTGGAGGAGCAGGCTAGATGAACCCCTCCGGTTACCGGCTCCATCGGCGCGGTTATCCTGGTAGGCGAAGAGAGCCAAGTGAATAGGACGTCACAGGTTTCCGTCACCAGCCGGAGTGGAGCACAGCCCGCTCTTTTTGGCCTGCCGAGAGTGTTCTGGCTGGCTTGGCGCGACCTGACCTTAGAGTTTCGCGGCCGCGCGGGCCTGCTGGCGGCGGTCTTTTTTCTGGCGACCATGCTGCTCATTCTCGGCTTGGCGTTGGGGCCGCTCAGATCAGACCTGGAGAAAGCTGCGCCGGGTGTGCTCTGGGTCTCATTGGCGTTTGCCGGCAGTCTACTGGCGGGGAGGGCCTTCGGCCTCGAGGTGGAGGACGGAACCCTCGACGACCTGCTGCTCACACCTGGAAGCAAGGAATGGATCTACTTTGGTAAGTTTCTTTTTCAGCTGATGCTCCTCTTACTGGTGGCGCTCGCGCTCTTGGTCATGACCGCGGGCCTTTTTTATCTCCCGCTCAAGGCCTGGCCGGCGCTCTTGTTCACAGTATTTCTGGGTACCATCGGCTACGCGGCTATCTCCACTTTTTACGCAGGCCTTTTGGCACGTCTGCGGGGCCGCGAAGTACTGTTACCGCTCCTTCTCTTTCCGCTGGTGGTGCCGGTGGTGCTGGCCGCGGTGCGTGCCACCGCCGGGCTGGCCCAAGGCCTTCCGGTGGCCGAGGTGGCCGACTGGTGGCGGCTCTTGCTGGTCTTTGACGCCGTTTATGTAACCGTTTGCAGCTTGCTGTTTCCCTTAGCCCTCGAGGGTTAAGTTTTGCCAAGGTAACGGCCCATACTTCCAAGCTCATCTGTTTCGTGGAGAATGGCGTATCAGGAGATAACTATGCAGAAGATCCAAAAGCCTGGCGACCTCGTTACCACCCTGCTCGTGGGGCTTGGGCTCACGCTGCTCGCGGTGGGCTTCTACTTTGCGTTAGCCGCCCCGCCGGACGCCAACCAAGGGTATCTGGCCCGCATCATGTACCTTCATGTGCCCAGCGCCTGGGTGGGCTACCTGGCTTTCTTTTCCGCTCTGCTGTACTCGGCGGCCTACTTGATTTGGCGCAGGCCCGGCCTGGACCGCATGGCCGCCGCCAGCGTGGAGATTGGCCTGGTCTTCCTGGGGCTTGCCTTGGTAACCGGGATGCTCTGGGCTCGGCCCACCTGGGGGGTCTACTGGACCTGGGAGCCCCGCCTTACCACCACCGCCATCTTGTTTGCGGTCTACGTGGGCTATCTGGTGCTGCGCTCCGCTATCGAGGACCCGGATCTCAGGGCTAAGGCCAGCGCCGCGGTGGGTATTCTGGGAGCCATCAATGTGCCCATCAGCTACATGTCGGTCAAGTGGTGGCGCAGCCTTCACCAGACCCAGTCCCTCGACCTCACCACCGGCAAGGTGCATATGGACGGGGCTATGGTGCTGGCGCTCTTGGTGAACCTGGCTGCTTTTAGCATCCTGTTCCTGGCGCTCTTGCGGCTTCGCGGCCTGCTGGAAAAGCGCGGCGGGAAACTTGTGAGTGAGGCCTGACATGCCCGAAGTCCTACAGAATCCCGCTAATCCCTTTATCGTCTGGGTATACGTACTGGTTTACGGTGTGGTGCTCGGATATCTGGGCTATCTAATCCTCCGCTACCGTAGGAAGGGATAATAAGGTAGGAGCGTAACGCAGATCTCGTGTCTAGGAGGACCAAAACTGATGAAGCCCAAACACCTTTTTGGCATCGTGGTAGTGGTGGCCGCACTTGGCTATCTGATTTTTGGCGGACTGGGCCGGAACCTGGTCTACTTCATCACCCCCAGCGAATACTTTCAGGACCAGGCCAGATACCAAAGCCGTCTGGTGCGTCTGGGCGGCCTGGTCAAGGCCGGTTCGGTGCAGTACAACAAGGAAACTTTGGCTCTTCGTTTTGTGATCACCGACGGGGTACGCGAGATTCCTGTTTCGCACTCCGGAACACCGCCGGCGCTTTTCAAAGAGAACCAGGGCGTGGTGGTGGAGGGCCGCTTTAACGGCGAAGAATTCAAAGGCCAAGAGCTTTTGGTCAAGCACTCGGAAGACTACAAGGCTCCGGGTGCCGGGTATAGTCCGGAGCAGCTAAAGAAAATCATCCAGGAGACCAAGTGATGGTGTGTTTTGGTGAATGGGTAGTTGTGGGTTCTGAGCGGCGGGCAGGCTGTCTTTCGCTTAGAGGGAGGCGGGCATGAGCGCAGGGCTATTGGGCGGGGTCTCGTTGCTGGCATCGCTGTTCTTTTCAGTCCTGGGACTGGCGTTTTCGGGACTTGCCTACCGCTTCCGGGATACCCGGTACCTCGAGGCCGCCAAACGCGCGGCCCCGTTGGTTTTTGCCGGGCTGGCGGCCGCTTTTCTAGCGCTGGAATGGGCGCTCATCACCCACGACTTCAGCGTCAAGTACGTGGCTCTGCACCACTCAGTCAAGGACCCGCTCTGGGTCACGCTGGTCACGCCTTGGGCCGCGTTGGAAGGCTCCATTCTGCTCTGGGCCACGTTGCAATCGCTTTACACCTGGTTAGTTTCCAGGGCCGCGGGCAAGCAGCTCGATGTCTGGCGTGCGCCCATTGCCTTGGCTACTCTCTTTGGTATTCAAGTTTTCTTTGTTTCGGTCATGGTCTTTATGGTGAACCCCTTTACCGCGGTAGCCCAGCCGCCGCTGGACGGTAACGGGCCTAATCCTCTGCTGCAAAATCACTGGATGATGGCGGTGCACCCGGTGCTCATGTACCTCGGTTTTGTGGGGCTTTCAGTGCCATTTGCTTATGCGGTGAGCTCCATGGTGGTAAGGCGCTATCAGAGCTGGGTCCATGAAACCCGTTTTTGGACTCTTGTGGCCTGGGGCTTTCTCACCGCGGCTATTTTTGCTGGCGGCTGGTGGAGCTACGAAGTGCTGGGCTGGGGAGGCTACTGGGCTTTTGACCCGGTGGAAAACGCCTCTATCATTCCCTGGTTCTTGGCCACGGCGTTTCTTCACACCGTCCAGGTTCAGGAACGCAGAGGGCTCTTTAAAGCCTGGAATTTCAGCTTCATTACGCTGGCGTTCGCGGCCACGGTGTTTGGCACATTTCTAACCCGCTCCGGCGTGATCCAGTCGGTTCATGCTTTTGCCAGTGGACCTATTGGCGTAGTCTTCCTGGGCTTTTTGTTGCTGGTGCTCATCGTAGGGTTTGGCCTTCTCTCCAAGGTATCCGCTGAACTCAAAGACGCGGGAGAGATCCGCTTTAATTCGCGCGAAGGTGCCTTACTCGGGGGCGCGCTACTTTTTGGTACCTTTGCTTTCGTGATTCTGGTGGGCACGCTCTGGCCCCTGGTGGTGGAGGCGGCCTCGGGGGCTAAGGTTTCGGTTGGAGCCCCCTTTTTTTTCCAAGTATCCATTCCGCTCGGCGTGGCCTTGCTGCTCCTGATGGGCGCGGGGCCGGTGCTTCCCTGGCGCAACGCGGGCACTCAAGTGCGCAGAAATCTCTTTTACATGGGGCTCTCCTTAGGGCTCGGAACCGGGGCAGGGCTGGCGCTGGGGCTGAGCCTGGGCGTATCGCTGGCGCTGGGGCTTTTTCTCTATAACTTGGCGGCGGTGGCATTGATGTTTTCGCAGGGCATAGCCGAGCGAGGGACGTCGCTCAAGATCTCTGCCCTGCAAGCTTTTTTAGAGCTTGCCGCAACCAACAAACGGCGTTTTGGCAGCCATGTGGTGCACGTGGGTGTGGCGCTAGCGGGGCTGGCGATTGCGGTAAGCCAGACCTACCGTATCGAGTCGGAGAAGACCTTGCGGCTGTCGGAAGTCTGGAACGTGGCGGGCCTCGAGGTCCGCCTGCTACCCCTTACTCTGCAGGAGGAAAGCAACCGCCAGGCGATCATCGCCCCGCTGAAAGTGCGCTCAACCAGCCGCCTTTCCTGGGGTGCGGGTGGAAGTTACCAGCCACGCTTGAATTTTTATCCCAGTTCACGGACGCCATTAGCCGCCCCGCATGTGCGCTACTCGCTCTTCAACGACTACTACTTTGTGCTGCAGGAGTTCGACCGGGACAAGGGCGCTTGGGCCACCATCCGCCTTATCGTGACACCGATGGTGCTCTGGCTCTGGATTTCAGGTGCCCTGATTGCCCTCGGAACCCTTTACCTGTTGCTGCCGAACGCGGCTGGTTTTAAAAAAGGCGCCACGGCTCCCAGCGCTTAGGATGTATGCGACGTTTTTGGCCGCTAATTGTTTTGGCGCTGGGCGGGCTTTTTTGGTGGGGCATGCAGCGCCCGGACATGAACGCCCTCCCTTCGGTACTTATAGGCAGGCCCGCCCCCGACTTTACCCTCCCGGTGATGTTCCCCTACCGGGCCAGCTGGGGCCAGAGCTTCCAGTTGTCCAAACACCTGGGCAAGAAGCCGGTGATCGTCAACATCTGGGCTAGCTGGTGCAAACCAGCGTGCTACGATGAGGCCCCCCATCTGCAGGCGGCTTGGCAGGAGTACCAGGACCGCGTCCTGTTTATTGTCATCGACGCCCAGGAACAAGACGGGCTGACTTTTATTCGGCTGTTTGGGCTGGCGTTCCCACAGGTTTTTGACCCCCTGGGCACGGTGGGTGTGGACTACGGCATGTACGGCGTTCCCGAAACTCTTCTGATCAACCGCGAGGATAGAGTGGCAGGGCGTCATGCAGATCCGCTGGACCCGGCGGGATTCGATAAACTGATCCAGAAGGTGCTGTAGTGATACAGGTAACCGTGTTTTTTCAGGCCGGCTTCAAGATGGCAGAGAGAAAAACCACGCCACGGGACTCTTTAGTTTCATGGTTGCCGCGAGCGGCTGCTATCGCAGTCGGTGTTGTGGCATTGCTCTTCTCCGGTGCCCTGGCGCAGGCTTCTGTCGGACCACCACCCGATCTGTCCCCTGAGGTTTTTCAAATCGCTAAAACGCTTCGGTGCCCGGTATGCCAAGGCGAGTCGGCGGCGGAGTCTAACTCAGGCGTGGCTACCGAGATGCGCCGGATCATTGCCGAGCAGCTTGCCCAGGGAAAAACCGCGGGTGAAATCCGCCAGTTTTTTGTTGCTCGTTATGGTGACTGGATTCTGTACGAACCCCCCAAGCGCGGACTCACGCTCTGGGTCTGGTTTTCGCCGTTGGTGGGTCTTGGGGTGCTGGCCCTTGTGCTCTGGCGTTACTTGGCGGCGGCCCGCTCGCGCTCGGTGGGCGCGGATAATGTTTCCACGGAAGAACTTGAAAGGGCCGAGGCTTCGCTCTCGTCCAAGACTGAGGACCAATGACACTCGTGCTTATCTCGCTTTTATTGGTTGTTTTGGCCGCATTTTTCTACCTGGTGAGGCCGCTGCAAAGGCCCGTATCGCCGTTTCCCCCCGGCCCTCGCAGAGAGGAGTTACAGTCTGAGCTTGAGGTACTGAAGGCGCGGGGCCTCGAGGCCCAAGGGGAAGAGCGCAAACGCATTTTGGTGCAGATGGTCCTGCTCGAGCGCCAACTTGCCGAAATGGGAACGGGAAGCCAGCCTTCTTCCACGAGCAGCTTATCCAGGACCACAATGGTAATACTCGCAGTCCTGGCGGTGACAGCCTTTGTGGTCTTGGTGCGCCAGACATTACCCAGGCTCCCCGGTGAGACCACTGTGACCGCGCGTAACGAGGCGCGCGAGCTTCTCAGGCTGGAACAAAAAGCTAAGACATCCGGCAAAACGGAAGACTGGCTCAAGTACGCCAACCAGGCCTGGGACTTGCAAGACTTTCAGCGGGCTGCAGACGGATACATACAGGTTGCCAAGCTGGAGCCCAAAAACCTTACCGCCCTCAGGCGTTTTGGCATCCTGCTTTTTTTCAGCGGGCAAAATGCCGAGGCCAAGAACGTGTTGGAGCTTTCCACCAGCGTGGACCCCAAGGAACCGGAGGGCTGGCTCTTTCTGGGTAACATCTACTTTCAAGACGGCCAGAACCAAAAAGCTATTGATGCCTGGCGGAAATACCTGGAAGCGGGCGGCGAGGCCAAAGAACAGGTAGGCCAATTAATCGAGACCGCCAGAGCGCAGCTTGGGGCCCCCGCCAAGCCTGGAGGCGAGCAGGTGTTCTTGCAAAGGTGTGCCGTCTGCCACGGCGCAAAAGGCCAGGGCGGAAGCGGCCCAAGGCTTGCCGGGAACCCGGTGGTGCGCGTGCCCGGCGCGTTGCGCGAGATTGTCACCAAGGGGCGCGGCGTAATGCCGGCGCAGTCCCTTTCCGAGAGCGAACTGCTGCAGCTTTTCGACTTTTTGCGGGGTCTGTAGTGCCAGCGGGCCGCTCGTTATCTAAAATCCCCGGCGCCGCGCGTGGAACTGCGCGCGATGCCCGCGGCCAGATGCCCGCGCCAAACCTGGCCGGCAATGAACGGAAAGTTGTATCGGGCTATCTGGGGTTTGCGATGCACAAGACCTCCCCGGTTCGCTTTACGCATCGCCCGTTTTGCGAAACAGGGAGGGCACAGGAGGGTATTTGAAGCTTACGCGGCGTGACCTGGTCTGGATTATCCCCAGTGGAGTTAGCGCGGGGTTTTTTGCTTGGCTCGCGTGGCGGGCGGTGTATATCCAGTTTCTCAAGAAAGGTGTGTCCGAGCCCGTGTGGAAACAAGGTGCCAGGGTCCGGGTGTCAAGCGTGGAAGGCCTCGAGGCCCCTTGGAAGTTCCGCTATTTCGAGTACCCCATTACTCAAGGAAGCCTTTACGCCGTGATCATCCGTGTTCCGGGCCCCGTTGCAGGCGGAATCTCGGTTGGGGATGCGCACTTTTTGGCCCTCTCGCGCATCTGCACCCATCTGGGCTGCACCGTCAACTTTGTGGACAACCCGGAGGTCGGCGCCATCGCCTATAACTTCCGGTTCGACAACCCTTTTCTGGGCTGCCCCTGCCACTTTGGCGCTTTTGATCCTATGCAGGCGGGCAAGGCCATCTATGGACCACCCAGGTATCCGCTTCCGCGCATACAGCTAGAAGAAGAACAGGGTGTGCTGTACGCCACCGGCCACGAGATCCCCCTCAGGCCCATTGAACAAGGCTAGGCCTTTAGTTGGACCCGGACAAATTTATCTTTGCCGCGCTGCAATACCAGCGGCTTATCCAGCTTGACCTGAAGATTGGGGTCTTCGATTAACTCTCCGTCAATCCGGAGGCCTTTGTTCCCGACCATCCGCCGCGCCTCAGCGTTGGATGGCGTAAGACCTGCGAGCGTGAACAGCCTTGCGACGGCAATCTGTCCGTCTTTGAGCTCGGAGGCAGGGACAGCGAATGCCGGCACGTCTTCAGGGATGCCGCCTTTGGCGATCTCGTTGTAACGCTCCTCCGCATGTATAACCTGGGAGGCACCCAAAGGCAGCCTCGTCAGAGACTGGTAAAATGACCAGTTGATAACCGCAGGTACGCGAGGCTGGCAGTAAGCCGCAGTAACCAACCGCGCTAGTAAATAGTGCGCCTTGACAGGGCCTTGCGCCAGCGCTTGTTCGATTTCTTCCTTTGTGAGATCCGTACAAAGCTCAAAATAAGCCGGGAGCGCGTTGTCCGGAACTTTCATGAGCTTGGCAAATACCGATGTTGAATCTTCAAAAATACCGATGTAGTTATCCAGGCTCTTGGACATCTTTTCCACGCCGTCGGTACCCGGCAGGATAGGCATAATGAATGCCACTTGTTTTTCCATGCCGTAAGCCTCTTGCACCGTGCGCCCCACCAACAGGTTAAATTTCTGATCGGTGCCGCCCATTTCCACGTCAGCTTTTATCGCCACAGAATCGTAAGCTTGTGCGAAAGGATAGAGGAACTCGTGTACCGAGATAGGCGTGCCGCTGGTGTAGCGGTTTTTGAAGTCTTCGCGTTCCAGCATCTGGGCCACGGTCATCTGCGAGGCCAGCCTGACTACTTCCTTAAAAGAGAGGTTCTCGAGCCACTCCGAGTTATACCGCAGCTCAAAGAGCTCGGGTTCCTGGCGCAGGATCTTGCTCACCTGCTCCACGTAGCTCTGGGCGTTGGCGCGGGTTTCTTCCAGCGTCATCGGGGGCCGGGTCTTGCTGCGGCCCGAGGGGTCGCCAATGATGGCGGTAAAGTCGCCGATAATCAGCACCACCTTGTGCCCAAGCTCCTGGAACTGGCGCATCTTTCGCAGCACTACCGCGTGCCCCAGGTGCAGGTCCGGCTTTGTGGGGTCGGCGCCCAGCTTGATCACCAGCTTTTTCCCGGAGGAAAGCTTGGCCCAGAGTTCATCCTCTGGAATTACTTCAAAAGCGCCGGTCTTGAGCAGTCTAAACGAATCACCAACAGACATACCGCGAAGTATACCGGTTCTGCACACGGATTTTCTGGCATGGCCGGTATACTGTCTTTGCCATGATTCGCATGATCCTTTATTTGGGTGTCATTGTGGGCGCGCTTTACTGGTACGCGGAAAACTATGGCCTGGCGGCGGGCTATGCGCCCTTCACGCCAGTCTTTTACTGGAAGCACACCGGTGAGGCCGTCTACGAGATGCGCGTGACCGGGGTGTCGGATCTCATCAAGGTTATGGTATCCGGCGAACTGCAAGAAGGGACCTTTCAAGTGGAAGTCCGCAAAGGCGGTAGGGTGGTGGCGAGTCCGGTGATCTACCAAGGGAAGTTTAATGGGGAACTCAAGTACCCCACCCCCGATGCTGGCAACTACCAACTCCGGTTCTCCACTAACGGGGCCAAGGGATACGTGAAATTCGACTGGGTCTCCACCAAGTTTGAGTGACGGTTGGCCAAACGCCTGCCATATGTTAGACTTGGCGACGGTTTGCTTTTGGCCGCGACGGCCTTGTAGCACAAGAAAGCGAGTTTAGGGAGAAGCATGGCACAGAAGAAATCCGCAAGAAATCCTTCCGGCATCAAGCGCCACCGCCAGTCGCTTAAGCGGCGGGCCAGGAACCGGGCGGCCAAGTCCACCATCAAGACCATCAGCAAGAAAGCCGTGAGCTTGGCGGAGACGGGCGAGAAGGCCGAATCCACCAAGGTAATGCGCATAGCCGAAAGCCTGATTGACAAGGCGGCCAAGGGCTCCGCGCTTCACAAGAAGGCCGCCAGCCGCAAGAAGTCGCGCCTGATGAAGAGCGTCAACAAGGCGCTTTCTGGCAAGGGGGCTTGACCGCTATGGGCAAAGGCGACAAAAAGACCCGCCGGGGCAAGATCTGGCGCGGCACGTACGGTAAGTACCGGCCACGCAACAAAAAGTAGCCGCTAAGTATCTCCAGCGTGAGTTTGACCGAAAGGTCAAACTCACTAGGGCCCAGAGGGAGTAAGGAACACAGCGCGGCTTTTCAAGCCTTTCGACAAACTTGGGCTGGAGATACTTAGAAGTTTGTTCGGGGGGGCCTCGAGGCCCCCCCGAATTGCATTTGCATGTTGTCGCTGGCGCGAAAACGCTATCCCTCTTCCGAAGCTATCTCCCACAGCAGGTCGCGCAGGAGCCAGCCCCTGCCGGACGGCCTGAGCTCGCCCCGGAGCAGCTCCTCGACTAAGAAGCGCCGGATTGACTGTAGCGGAAAACCAAGCTGGATAATTTCGCCCAGGTTGCGAGACCCATCCAGCCGGATTGCGATCAGGTTCGGGTCCATGGCTTCAGCAAAGGTGCGCCTTGAAAGCGGGTGGCGGATCCTGAGCCCGAACCAGGCGTATTTTCTCACTGGCCTCAGCTGCCCGGCGTAGACTCCTTTCCAGGCGCGCTCGGCGGCGGTAACCAGTGGCACCTGCCAGGCCTTGGCGGCGGTGCGGATGCTTTTTCCACCCGCGAACACCTGGTACTTGTCCGCTCCCTCGGCTGCCTCCAGCACCCGGCTGGGAGAGTCTAAGGCCTCGCGGAAACGGTCCCACTCATCGCTCTGGCGCGCCCACTCGGCGACCAGGCCCGGGAGAGGCAGTAGGGGAACACCTTCTTGCCGGCCCGTTACAAAAGAAAAGCTCCCCGAGCTGGGGTTAAAAGGAAATGCCCCGATGGCCTCGAGGCCTTCCCAGTCAAAAATTCCTCCGCCTACCACCTCGCCCCTGGAAAACCGCAGCACCAAGGGAAGCTCGCCGGCTTCCAATCTGAGCACGCCCGAGCGGCGGTTACTGTGGATCATCTCGAGCACGTCTTGCAGGGGTATGGTGGCTAGATTTCCTTCCACTGGTAACCTTCCCCTATATTGAGCACAAAAGTCTTGCCTGTCTCTCCCGCGTAGGTTGTGAGCGCGGAGCGCAGCCGTTCTGCCAGGCTGTTTTTTACCAAGGCGGCTAGCGTGGGACCTGCGCCTCCCACAAAAGCGGCCACCGCCCCAGCGGAATAGGCGGCCTCGAGGCCATCGGGGCAT
>JAMCQK010000199.1 GCA_023382135.1 Deinococcus sp. | reverse complement strand
AACCGGGCCATAGGTCAACCCGCGAGCTTCCGGCCCCCGCCAAAAAACCCGCCGCTGCCACGGGCGTCAGGGTCACGCGGGTGGAAGAGGGTGTTTTCCAGTTGGAAGCGCCCGAGTTGGAGCGGTACCTTGGAAGACTTAAAGGAGACCTATCCGACGCCACCGATTACTTGCAAGGTCTTTTTAAGCGCTACAAGGTAGAATCGGCGCTTAGGGCGCAGGGGGTGCGCGCCGGGGACACCGTGAGGCTTGCCGGAGCGGAGTTTGAGTACATCCCCGAGGTCTGACACCCGGCGTCTTTTTCAAGCACATGACGAAACGTATGCGACTGGGCATTTTCGGCGGCAGCTTTGACCCTATTCACCTGGGCCACTTGCTTGCAGCTTCGGAAGCTTACGAACTGCTTTCACTATCGAGAGTCTTGTTCGTGACCGCGGCCAGGCCGCCCCACAAGATGCCGGAGGCAGATGCGGAGGCCCGGCACCAGATGGTGTTGCTGGCAACCCAGGACGACGAACGCTTTGAGGCAAGCCGCCTGGAGCTGGACCGGGAAGGTCCCAGCTACACCGTGGACACGCTGCGCCAGGCGGGCAAGCTTTACCCGGAACACGAACTGTTCTTTATCACCGGTGCGGACGCCTACGCTGACCTGGATTCCTGGTACCAAGCCGAAGAACTGTCCAGGCTGGCCACGCTGGTGGGCGCAAGCCGGCCTGGTTACGACATTTCCCGCATGCACCCTTTTTTCCGGGAACGCACCGTACTGCTGAAAATTCCCGCCTGCGAGGTCTCGAGTACGCAGGTGCGCGAACGCATCAAAGCGGGCCGCACGGTGCGGTATCTGGTGGTTCCCAAGGTGGAGGAGTATCTTGCCAAGCACGCACTCTATCGCTAGCCTTGCAAAACGCGTTGAAGGCATGGTGAAGCCCGAACGCTTTGCGCACATTCTGCGGGTGGTGGAGCTATCGGAGAAAATTGCCCGGGCCAACGGACTTGACATGGGCGCCGCCGGGCTGGCCGCCTTGCTGCACGATGCCGCCCGCGATCTCCCGGCGGAAGAACTTTATAGGCTGGCTCCGCCGGAAAACCAGGCCGAGCAAAACCATCCGCTGTCGGTGCATGGCCGCGCCGCTCGCAAGCTGGCTTCGGACTGGGGTGTTGGTGATCCGGAAGTTCTGGAAGCTATTGAGGGGCATGTCTACGGCGTAGCGCCGCAACACCTGATTGGTATGGTGGTCTACGTGGCGGATATCGCCGAGCCGGGGCGTGAAGTTAATCAGGACATTCGCGAGCTGGCGCTCTCGGGAAAACTGCTGGAGGCTAGGCGCTAAGCCTCCCCCGCCAAGGTGGAATACCTGGAGTCGAAGGGCATTGAGGTTCATCCCAGAACGCTTGCGGCTTACCAGGAACTGGCCGGGGCGGGCGAGGAAAAACGGTGAGCGGGAGGCCAAGAACATCGCTTGTTCTTTTGGGTGGGGCGCTCTTGGGGTTGGCGCTGGTGTTGATGTTGGCTCCCGCGCGCGGCCAGATACGTCTTGGCGGGGGAGTCTTAGCGCCTGTCGCCACGCCGGAGTTCAGCCTGGTGTTGGCCGCCAGAGACACCGAGTACTGCGGCTACCGCACCGCCTGCGGCCCCGGAGGCCGCACCGACACCATCCTGTACGTCCGCCTCAAGGGAAGCGAGGCCAGTCTGGTGGCTATTCCGCGTGATACCGCGGTGGAGCAGGAAGGCGGGAGCGTCAGGATCAATAGCATCTACGGGCGCACCGGAGCCCAGGGGCTGAAACGAGCGGTGGAGGACACCCTTGGGCTTGCGGTGGAGAACTATGTGATCCTTACCTTTGAAACCGTGACCAAGCTGGTGGATGCGGTGGACGGGATCGAGGTCAACCTGCCCGCGCCCATGCGTTACACCGACGAGGCTGCCGGGCTATACATTAATTTCCCCGCTGGAAAGCAGCACCTGGACGGCAAAGACGCGGTTAAATACATGCGTTTTAGGTACTGGGAAGGCTCCGACCTGGGAAGGCTTGACCGGGTGAAGGAGGTTCTGGCCAAGGTGGCGGCAAAAGCTGGCAGTCCGCGCACCCTAGCCAAGCTGCCGGGGCTTGTCGAGGCTGTGTGGAAGGATCTCGAGACCGACCTCGAGGTCTCCCGCTTGCTGCAATTTCTGCCTTACGCCCGGAACTTACAGCTCAAAACCGCCACCCTGCCCACCACGGAAGACGGCCCCTTTCTGAGGGTTGAACCAGGGGCAAGGGCGGAGTTCTTATCTAAATTTATGGGCCTGGCAATACCCGTGCCTGGGGCGGAAACCGCCGCCGCGCCGCACGACTTGAGAATCTTGTTGGTGGACCGGAGCGGGACCGGTGAAGGCGAAAAAGTACTGCAGGGTCTGGGGCGCATTGGGCTGGCGTTACCCCAGGTGAGCCGGGACAAGCTGGCGCGTGAGCAAGGCGTATATGTGAGCCAGGCGGGCCTCGAGGCCGGCCAGGCCTACGCCGAAGCGCTGCACCTTCCACTGTTCACGCCCTACCGCGTCTACCCAACGGGGTATGACGTGGTGATTGTGCTTACCGCCGCCACGGTAGACTGATTAGAGATGGCCAAGCCGCTTGACTCTAAAACGCTGATTGGGCATATCCGCCAGGTCCTGGACGACAAAAAAGCCGAGAACATTGTGGTGCTTAACCTGAAGAAAGTTTCCGAATCGCTGGACTATTTTGTGATCGCCACCGGCAACAGCACGCCTCATCTGGAAGCCTTGGAACGCGCTGTGCGGGAGGGCCTGCTGGACAAAGGAGTGCGGGCCAGCCGCGTGGAAGGCCCCAGTCCGCGCTGGATTCTGCTTGACTACGGCGAGGTGCTGGTCCACCTGATGAGCCCGGAAGCCCGCGCATACTACGACCTCGAGGGCTTCTGGGCGGACGCCGAAGCGCTACCCGGCTAACCCGGCGAAACCAAAAGCGCCCCGCCAATATCCGAAGCCTTATTTTTTGGGCGGCAACCCGCGTCTGAGGGGCCCATTGATAAACCGGTTGAAGCCCAGAATGCCCGCCAGATAAACCGCCATCTGCACCAGCGGCTGCTTAAAAATGGCAAGGCCGAAGCTTGACAAGATAACCATCAGGGCCGCTAGACCGAAGACCACCACAAAACTGCGGAGAAACACGCCTGGCATTACTTTGAGCAGTTCTCGCCAAGTAAGCCGGGGCCGAACGGTAGTCTTGCGCTCAAGTTTTTGTTGACGTCGTTTTTTTCCCATCGGCTCAAGTTTACGGTAGAAGCCCAGCTTGCAATCAAATGGGGTGGCCCTGTAGCTGTATCTCCAAGGACCGCCACGCTGCCCAGCCAGGTAAACCACCCCCTGGTAGATAAATCCATTCTGTCTAACCGGCCCACAAGTCCAGTCGGCCCCTCAAATGACCAGGTTTTCACTGGATATAAAGCCCAAGCACCCGGCTTTTCGGGGAAGAGGCGGCTTAAAATGAGGAATTAGCGTAATACGTCACTGCAAGCTAGCTCGAAAGAAACTATACTTAGATATGGATAGTGCAAAGGACTAGTCCAAACGAAGCTACCGGTGGAGCTCAAGCGGCAAGTTCTTGCTTCATATTAGAGAGGCATAGTTGATGTCAACCAATACTACTTCTGCAACCGTTGCTGAAATGCTCAAAGTAATGCCAGGCGTG
>JAMCQK010000123.1 GCA_023382135.1 Deinococcus sp. | reverse complement strand
GGGTGCAAGAACTCCAGCAACTGCTTGTGGAACCTAGTTTTGTAATCGGCGAACTACTAGAAGGCGTTAGAACGGTGGTTCTGGCATGAACCCTTCGCTGGAACCTGGCGCCAAGCCCGCGCGTTTGACGTAGCGGGGACGATTGTTGGAGTGGTGGAACGCAGTGCCTTACTACCGCGAAACAACCTGAAAGCGGGGGACGTGCTGCTGGGGCTTTCATCGTCCGGCCCCCATACCAACGGCTATTCGCTCATTCGCAAGGTTTTTGCCGACTCACAACTGAACGATGTCTTCCCCGAACTGGGTACACCGCTGGTGGATGTGCTTCTGGCTCCGCACCGTTCGTACCTGCCGTTGCTCCTCCCCATCCTTTCGCGCCCGGATTCACCCATCAAAGCCCTGGCGCACATCACCGGCGGCGGGTTCATCGAAAATATCCCCCGCGTGCTGACGGACAATTTATCGGCCCGTATCGACGCCCGCGCCTGGGCCATTCCGCCCTTGTTCCAATTGATTGCCAGTCGTGGCGGCGTCCCCAAAGAAGAGATGTTCCGCGTCTTGAACATGGGCATCGGCATGGTGTTAATTGTGGGCAAGGAGCGGGTGCAAGAACTCCAGCAACTGCTTGTGGAACCTAGTTTTGTAATCGGCGAACTACTAGAAGGCGTTAGAACGGTGGTTCTGGCATGAACCCTTCGCTGGAACCTGGCGCCAAGCCCGCGCGTTTGGTGGTGCTGGTCTCGGGCGGCGGGTCTAACCTGCAGGCCATTTTGGATGCCTGCGAGCAGGGAGAGCTCGGCGCGAGGGTCGTGGCGGTAATTTCGAACAAAAAAGAGGCTTTCGCCTTGCAGCGGGCAGAGAGGGCGGGAGTAAGGGCCATTTATTTTCCCAAAGAAAAACAGCAAGACCGGCGCGCGTACGACGCCAAGCTGGCAGAGTTAGTGGCGGAGCACAAGCCCGATTATGTGGTGCTGGCGGGATGGATGCGTATTCTTTCGCAGGTATTCCTGGATGCCTTTCCGGGCAAGGTCATAAACCTACACCCGGCACTTCCCGGCAGGTTCCCGGGCACCCACGCTATTGAGCGCGCGTTCGAGGCCTTCCAGCGGGGAGAGGTAACTTGCACCGGCGTGATGGTTCATCTGGTGCCAGACGAGGACGTGGACTCTGGCCCAGTACTGGCAGAGCAGGAAATACCCATCTTGGAAAGTGACACACTTGAATCACTCGCGGAGCGCCTTCACCAGCTGGAGCGCCTTTTGTTGGTCAAGGCGCTGAAAAAGCTCCTGACAAAGCAGTCTGAGCTCCAGTAAGCAGCGAGGTAGTTCGGCTGGGCTTTGGATGGCCAAAACCACTAGCGCCAGCACCCACACTGCCGTAAACTCTCTCTGTGCGTTCCACCGCCAGACGGTAAGGCCGCGCAGGAGGACTGAACAGGGTTGGAGAAGCTCAAACGTTTCACCGCAAAGGACGCCGAGGAAACATACCTGGTGCCCCACTGGGCATCGGGGTTTTTTCGTGTTGGGGACGACGGCCACCTGGAAGTGACGCCGAATAACGGCACGAGCCCGTATGCCTCACTTTACGAGATCGTACAAGCCTTGCGCGACGAAGGCCGGCCCATGCCGGTGGTGTTGCGCTTTCCGCAGGTGTTGGAGTCGCGCGTACGCCAGCTGAACGAAGCCTTCCAGACGGCCATCCGAAAATACAACTACGGGGCCGATTACCGCGGCCTTTTCCCGGTGAAAGTAAACCAGCGGCGCATGGTGGTAGAGACGGTGGCGGCGTCAGGAAAGCCGTATGCCTACGGCCTCGAGGCCGGCTCCAAAGCCGAATTGGCGCTCATTCTGGCCCAGGACCTGCACCCCGAGGCGCTCATCGCCTGTAACGGCTTTAAAGACGACGACTTCATCCGCATGGCCCTGATGGGCCTCAAGTTGGGTAAGAACGTGGTCATCACGCTGGAAAAGTTCGCCGAGCTTTCCCGCGTGCTGCGCATCGCAAACGAGCTTGGCGTAGAGCCCCAGGTGGGTATCCGCTACAAGCTCAAAGCCAAGGGTTCAGGCCAGTGGGAGGCCTCGGGCGGCGAGGCCGCCAAGTTTGGCCTCACCACACCAGAGATCATCCGGGCCGTAGAGGTCATGGCCCAGGCCGGCAAGCTTTCGGCCCTGGTGATGGTTCACGCCCACATCGGCTCGCAGGTGACCGATATCCGCCGCATCAAGCAGGCCGTGCGCGAGGCCGCCCAAACTTACGTGCAGCTTCGCCGGCTGGGAGCCCCCGTGCGCTACTTAAACCTCGGCGGCGGCCTGGCGGTGGACTACGACGGCTCCAAGACCGCCTTCTACGCTTCGGCGAACTACAGCCTGCCGGAGTACGCCGAGGACCTGGTCTACGTCACCAAAGAGGTCACCGACTCCCACGGTGAGCCCAACCCGGTGCTGGTCACCGAGAGCGGCCGTGCGGTGACCGCCTATCACAGCGTGTTGGTGCTCGAGGTGGTGGACACCATCCGCCCGCCCGGAGAAGAGGCGGCGGAGCTTCCCTCAGACGCTCATCCTGTGGTCAAGGATTTGTTCGACCTCGCTCAAACGGTCTCGGCCAAAAATTACCGCGAGGTCTACCACGACGCCTTTTCCGACAAAGATACCTTGCAAAGCCTTTACGACCTGGGCCTTATCTCCCTGCGCGACCGGGCGCTGGCCGAGACGTTGTATTACCAGATTGCCCGTAAGGTCTGGAAGCTGGCGCAGGAACTGGACTATCCAGCGGACGAGCTGGAAGACCTGCAAAAACTGCTGGCGGACAAGCTGGTATGCAATTTTTCGCTTTTCCAAAGCCTGCCCGACGCCTGGGCCGTCAAGCAGCTCTTCCCCATTGCCCCGCTTTCGCGCCTCGACGAACGCCCCACGCGCGAGGCCACCCTGGTGGACATCACCTGTGATTCCGATGGCAAGTTCGACCGCTTTATAGACCTCCACGACGTGCGCGACACTTTGCCCGTGCACGACCTCCGCCCCGGCGAGCCTTACTACCTGGGGGTCTTCCTGGTGGGCGCTTACCAAGACGTCCTTGGAGCCGACCACAACCTGTTTGGCCGGGTGGGGGAAGCGCATGTAATGGTTGACGAGCGGGGCTTCTCTATTGAGCGCTTTGTGCCAGGGGAAAAAGCCCGCCGGCTAATTGAGAATATGGGCTACGAGGATACCGAGCTCCTTGCGTCGGTCGAGCGCCTGGTGCGCCAGAGTAAGCTGGGACCCGCCGAAAAAGGTTTCTTTCTGGAGCGCTACGCAGCGGAGTTGGTAGGGTATACCTACCTGGAAGATTAGGCCCATACCATCCGGCCCCAGCAGACTTTGTCTCGGGTGGGCAATTCCTGTTGCCAGCTCGGAATATCCCCAAGCCAGCCTTCTGGTGGCACACCGGCACACACTTTTATGCTAGGCTAGCATGCAAATGCTTACGGATGCGGGCAGGGGACTAAATCCCTACCTCACAGTTGAAACTACCGACACCGTGACCGCGGTACGGCGTAGAGTGGCGGGTTATGCGCTGTATGCTGCCATCCTTGGGTCTGGAGGGTCCTTGGTGCTGGCGACCCTCGCCGGGCAAAACGGCTGGATCGAGTACACCATGCTTCCGGTAATTCTGCTGGTCTCCATTGCCACGCAGGTTCTGCTGCGGCAAAACCGCCTATCGGTGCGCACGGTGGAAGAGCTGCTTGACGG
>JAMCQK010000158.1:2600-3748 GCA_023382135.1 Deinococcus sp. | reverse complement strand
ACAAAGGTGTATAGCTTCCGGCAATGAACAGAAAGATTGCCGCATGATCCAGCTTCCTCAGTGCCAACAGCACTTTCTCGGGAACCTTGAGCGCGTGGTAAAGAGAGCTGCTGGTGTACATCAGCAGCATGGTGAGGCCAAAGACTAGCGCACCCACCAGCTTGGGAATATCCCCCCCGCTGACCAGCACCAAGGCCAAAGTTCCCGCCAGCGCGAACAGGACGCCCGCCAGATGCGAATAGGTGTTAAACGGCTCCCGTATCACCTTATAACCATATTCGATATTTGGGTGAACAATGTAAGAGGCTTTTTCCCCGCATGGTGTCGCCGGTCCTAGCCCCAAAAGCCTTGTCTGCGACGCGGTTAATAAAACTAATGTAGTGTTTGAAATGTTTCGAGCGGAGTGTCCCTGCGAGTAACATAATGAAAGCAGTAACAGGCTCCACCTCCAGGAGGATTGATGCGGTTTTCCCGAGCCGACGCCCAAACGCTTGACCATCGTGACCCTCTGGCGCCCAAAAGGGCCGAGTTCCTGGTGCCTGAGGGCCTGGTTTACTTGGATGGCAACTCGCTCGGGGTGCTTCCCAAAAGCGTCCCGCAGCATCTTGACCAGGTTGTACGTGAGCAGTGGGGCCGGGATCTGATCCAGAGCTGGAACAAACATGCCTGGATAGACCTGCCCACGCGGGTAGGCGCTAAAATCGCCAAGCTCATTGGCGCCCAGCCGGGCGAAGTGGTGGCTGCCGACAGCACCTCGGTCAACCTCTTCAAGGTGCTGCTGGCCGCCTTGAGGCTCCGTCCTGAGCGCAAGGTGATTGTTTCCGACATCGATAACTTTCCCACCGATCTCTATATCGCCCAAGGCGTGAACCAGCTGCTGGGTGGCGAGTACCAGCTACGTTTGGTAAAAGCGGCGGAACTGGAAAGCGCCATTGATCAAGAGACCGCAGTGGTCATGCTGACCGAGGTGGATTACCGTACCGGGGCGCTTTATGACATGAAGCGCGTCACCAGCCTCACGCACCAGCACGGAGCCATCAGCCTCTGGGACCTGGCACATAGTGCGGGCGCTCTGCCGGTGAACCTGAACGCCTGCGGGGTGGACTTTGCGGTGGGCTGCGGCTACAAGTACCTGAATGGCGGGAACA
>JAMCQK010000158.1:0-2504 GCA_023382135.1 Deinococcus sp. | reverse complement strand
CACCAGAGTGAAGCCGTCCCGTTTCTCTCCGGCTGGATGGGACACCGCGCTCCTTTTGCTTTTGACCCGTACTACCAACCAAGCGGGGATATCCGCCGTCTCACCGTGGGTACCCCGCAGGTGCTCTCGATGAGCGCTTTGGACCAGGCCCTCGAGGCCTTCCGGGATGTAGACATGAGCCTGGTGCGCGAAAAGTCCCTGAAGCTCACCGACCTGTTTATAGAGCTGATGGAACCACTTTCTGCCCAGTACGGCTTTACGCTGGTCAGCCCGCGCGAAGGTGTCAGACGCGGGAGCCAGGTCTGTTACGCTCACAAAGAGGGCTACGCCATTATGCAGGCGCTGATCGATTCCGGCGTGATTGGAGACTTCCGCGCCCCCAACATTGTGCGTTTTGGCTTTGCGCCGCTTTACCTGCGCTTTGTGGATGTGTGGGAAGCGGTAGAGCGCTTGAACAGCGTAATGCGCCAAGAGCGCTGGAAAGAAGCGCGCTTCCAGCAGCGGGCTAAAGTTACCTGACGAGCAGGCTGTGGCTCTTCTGCCTTAGCAAAAGACTACGCTCACCCACCCCAACCAGGAAGCAGCCCTTGGGCTCCAAGGGGGTCAACACAGCTCCCCTTGGCCGCTAGCGCGTCAGGGGGGCCGGGGGATTGGCCCTGCTCCTGCCAGCAATAACCCATGCCAGTACCTCAGTCCGACCACAAGGTACCCGCCTAAAGCTCAGCGCCAGCCAGCTTGGTAATCTCGGGGCAGATCCCCCCAAAGTCCTTGAGGACTTTGTCATTGGTAAACCAGACCACCTTTGGTCCCAACACTTCCAGCTTTGTGGTTCTCTCTGTCTCGCGCTTTACCCACTTCCGTGAAATGCGAGTTCTAGCGTAAGCGTCTCCAAGGATTATTACTTTCCCTTTATTGCAGACCCGCAATCATTTATCGCAAGGAAAGAACAAAGCCTGTGCTACCCACACTTGCTATACCCACAGTTATAGCACTTCACGCAACCCTCTTCCCGCACCAGGTTGACATCGCCGCACTGCGGGCAGGCCGCGGTGCCCGTCTTCACGGGGGCGTGAACACCCACGGCTTCGCTGGCGAAAGACTGATGCACAGGGTTTGGGTCTTCCTTGATGTTTACTGCGGATACGGTCTCGAGGGCCACCGCAATCAGATCCGCCTTGCTGGTCACGAAGCGGCCCTGGTAGTTGCCGTAAAGCCCGCCGTTAATGCCGCGCATGGTTTTAACCAGTGCTTCCGGCGGCACGCCGTACTGAAGCGCAATGGAGAGCACACGGCCCAGCGCCTCCGAGTCGGCATTGGCCTCGTCACCGGCCTTGCCCGAGGTCAGGATCACTTCCACCGGGTGTTCGCCCTGCAGGTTCACGGTCACCAAAAAGCTGCGGCGCGAGCCGTCCACCGCATTCAGCTTCACCATGTCGGTGTAGCCTACCAAGCGGCCGCTGCGGCTGAAAATGGGGGCGCCGGGCTGGTAGGAGGGGGCGTTCTGGGCCGAGCCGCCCGCAGGGCTGCTCTCGGTACCCTGCTCTTTGCCTTCGGACTTCGTCTCCTCCTTGCTCACCGAGAGCACCTGGAAGTCGCGCGAGCCGTCGCGGTAGACGGTAATGCCCTTGCAGCCTGTCAGGTAGGCCTCGGTGTAGGCGGCTTCGACATCGGCCACGGTGGCCTGGTTGGGCAGGTTGATGGTTTTGGAGAGGGAGTTGGCTGCCAGGCCTTCGGCGTCGAAGGAGCGCTGCACCACGCCCTGCATACGCACGTGGTCCAAAGGAGGCACGTCGTGGGCGCCTTCAAACACGCGCGAGATTTCTTCTGGAATGCCTTCTAACCCCACCACCGTGCCGTGGTTTGCTTGAATAGCTTCTATCAAGGCATCCCAGTTCCACTTGCCAGCTATCTCAAATTGGGCGCTGGGCTGGTGCAGCTCCAGCAACTCCACAAAAAGCGGGTGCAGCAGCGCCTTGTACTGCCCACCAATCCTGCGCCACATGAATGGGCTGAACATGGGCTCGATCCCGCTGGAAACACCCATCAGCATGGAGGTGGTGCCAGTGGGGGCCACCGTTAGCACCGCGACATTGCGGCGGGGTTTGATGCCGAGTTTCTCGAAGGCTTCTTTGTGCTTGGCGTAAAGAGGGAAGACGCCCCGTTCTTTGGCCAGCTCTTCGGAGGCGGCAATAGCTTCCTCGCGCATGGCGTTCATGACCTCGCCTACCACTTTGCGTCCCTGCTCGCTGGAGTAAGGGAGGCCCAGCTTGATCAGCGCGTCGGCCAGCCCCATCACCCCAAGGCCCAGACGGCGAAGTTCGTGGCTGGCCAGTCGGTTATCTTCCAGCGCAAAGACGTTGACATCCAACACGTTGTCTAAAAAACGCACGCAGCTATGCACGTCCTTGCGGAACTCGGCCAGGTTGAACTGCTCGTTTTCCACGTAGGCCGCCAGGTTGATGGCGCCCAGGTCGCAGGGCTCGCCCACCGTGAGGGGAATTTCG
>JAMCQK010000004.1 GCA_023382135.1 Deinococcus sp. | reverse complement strand
GGTCGATATCTGAACGCTAAGAGCGCTGGCTGGGGCAGAATCGGTTATGTTGATGAATAAGATGCCTTCCTCCGAACCGCGATCCAGACAAGCCAATTCTCTGCTTTCCGCCGTTAACTCTCCGCCCCCCGCTTCCTTATGACCGAAGTCTGGTTGATCCGTCATGGGGAAACCGTATGGAATGCCGAGGGGCGCTTCCAAGGGCAGTTGGATGTCCCGCTTTCTCCCAAAGGGGTGGGCCAGGCTTTCCGGGTGGCGGAAAGAATTCGCGCTACCAGCATGAAGTTTGATGCCCTGTACAGTTCCGACCTGGCCCGCTCCAAGGAAACAGCCCGGCCCATTTCGCAGGCGGTAGGCCTCGAGGCCCACCTCGATACCCGCATCCGCGAGATCGACGCGGGCGACCTTCAGGGCCTGTTACGGCCCGAGATCGAGGCCCGCTTTCCAGGCTTTTTTTCCGCTGTCAACCGCGACCCTTGGACCACCAAAAGACCGGGCGGCGAAAGCATGGCCGATGTGGCCGCGCGCATGCGGGACTTCTTGGTTTCGCTTCCGGAGGGGCGCATGTTGGTGGTTACGCACGGCGGCGTGGTACGGGCGGGGCTCAAACTGCTGCTGGGGCTTGAAGGGCAGGCCTGGCGGCGCTTTCACATCCAGAATACCTCGATTACCCGCTTGGTGATCGAAGCGCGCGAACCGGTGCTGGAGGGCCATGCCATTACGGTGGGCGATGTGGCCCACCTCGAAGCCTGGGCCGACTGGCTCTCGGATGAAGAAGTATCTTTCCGCCAGTTTCCTTCTCCTCCTGGCAGAGGGCCAGGGTGAGGGTTTTCCTTCGCACAGCGAACTATTTCACCGCTTCCGGTGCCGCAAAGGGCGCTCTGGCTGCCAGAGGCCCGGAGCATGTGCTACCATGATTAGCTTGTGAGCACAGCCGGTACACTAACACCGCGTCAGATGGGCTTTTCTATGCCCGCAGAGTGGGCGCCGCACGCCGGCACCTGGACCGCATGGCCGCACGATGACGAGCAGTGGCTAGGGTATCTCGAACCGGTGCGCAAGGAATTTGCCGTTTTTCTAAACACGCTCGCCCGGTTTGAGCCGGTGAATCTTTTGCTTGCGGACCAAGAGTCGTTGTCGGATGCCAAGTCTCGGCTGTCAGGCACCCTCACTTTTCACCTGGTCCCGCACAACGATCTCTGGCTGCGCGACAGTGGCCCAATTTTTGTGACGCGAAAATTCCCTGTCCCCCTGGAAGGGCGCGAGGAAAGCACCGCTGCCGAAGCCGCTCTTGTTAACTGGGAGTTCAACGGCTGGGGGAAGAAGTATCCCGCAGAGCTCGACAACCAGATTCCAACGCACCTGGCCCGCATCCTCGGAACCGGCACGTTCGGCGCGGGAGTGGTGATGGAGGGCGGGTCTCTGGAAGTTAATGGCCGGGGTGTGGCTTTGACGACCAAACAATGCCTGCTTTCGCCGATGCGCAACCCGGAACTCAAGCCGGGGGAGATCGAACTGTACTTGCGCGAGTACCTCGGGATTGAGAAATTGCTGTGGTTGGGGGAAGGCCTCGAGGGCGACCACACCGACGGCCACATAGACACCATCACCCGCTTCGTGGATGAAAAGACCGTTGTGACCTCGGTTTGCCAAGACCCAGCCGACGCCAACTATGCCCCGCTGCGGGAAAACCTCGAGGCGCTGCGCGGCTTTACCGATCTAGATGACAGGCCATTCAAAATTGCCACCCTGCCACTCCCCAAGAACCGTCTTTATCTAGACGGGGTAAGGCTTGCGCCTACTTACGCCAACTTTTACATTGCCAACGGGGTGGTGATCGTCCCCATTTACGGAGACCCCAACGACCAGCCTGCGCTCGATACCCTCAAGCCGCTTTTCCCTGGCCGCAAAGTGATAGGCCTGATGGCGCGCAACCTGATCACCGGCGGTGGCGCGTTCCACTGTGTTACTCAGCAGCAGCCTGCGGGCAGAATCTGGCGGGCGGCAAATGTGTAGGCAAGTTGTCATTTCGAGCGTAGCGAGAAACCTCTTGGTGGTTTCCGCCACAGACTCCCCGGCCGCAAAGCTTCCTCGGGATGACATGATGGAAGCGGTGGGCCAATGACGAAACTCGCAGTAATCCAAATGAGCATGACCGACCAGCTGGAGGCAAATGTCTCTAAGGCAATGAAATTTGTCCGCGAGGCCGCAGCCACAGGTGCCAATATCATCTTGCTCCCCGAACTCTTTGAAAACCTGTACTTTCCCCAAGCCGAGCGCGAGAAGTTCTTTGCCTTGGCGCATGCGGTTGACCGCCATCCATTCATCCCGCAGTTCCAGGCCTTGGCAAAAGAGCTGAACGTTGTGCTGCCCCTTTCGTTTTTCGAGAAAGCGGGGCACGCCCACTATAACAGCCTCGCGATGATTGATTCCAGCGGGGAAGTCCTGGGTATCTACCGAAAGTCGCACATCCCCGATGGTCCCGGCTACGAAGAGAAGTACTACTTTAGTCCAGGAGACACGGGGTTCAAGGCGTTCGCCACCAGGCACGGCAACATCGGCGCGGGCATCTGCTGGGACCAGTGGTACCCGGAATCGGCGCGCTGTATGGCGCTCTTGGGTGCGGAGATTTTGCTGTATCCAACGGCCATTGGCTCCGAACCCACGGAGGCTGGGGGCCTTGACACCAAGGAGATGTGGCAGCGGGCGATGATTGGCCACGCGGTCTCGAACGTCTGCTATCTGGCTGCCGCCAACCGTGTTGGCACGGAAAGGGTGGAGGGGCTCGAACAAACTTTCTATGGCAGCTCGTTTATTGCTGACTACATGGGGAATAAGTTGGTGGAAGCAAATCGTACCGAGGAAGCGGCGCTGGTTGCAGCGCTGAATTTGGACGAGGCCCGTTCCTTCCGTGCGGGCTTTGGTTTTTTTCGCGACCGCAGGCCGGAACTCTACGGGCCAATTGTGACGCTCGACGGCAAGACCAGGAAAACTTAGCGCGGCAAACCCTCCCTGAGCCCGCCCTCTGCCAAAACCATAGTCTCGGAGGCGCGGGTAAGCGCTTCGGTAGCCTGCAATGGAAAAACCACCCGCTAGGCTCTACTATCAAAGCATGGAAACGCCCAAGGAAGACCGCAACGTGGCCGTCATTGCCCACCTGGCCCCGCTCTTTGGATACCTGATCGCCATAGGACAGATCCTGGTGCCGCTGGCAATCTATCTTTTTGGCCCCGACCGCCCCTTCGTGAAAGAGCAGGCGAAAGAAGCGCTGAACGCCCAGATTAGCTTTACGGCCTACTGGTTTATTATCATCCCGCTGAGTTTCGTTTTGGTGGGGATTCCCCTTGCCATCGCGCTAGGCATCATGATTCTTTGGACCATGATCTCCGCCGCGATTACCGTCTCCGACGGGAGGCCGTACCGCTATCCGCTAATTTTCAGGCTCATCCGCTAAGTATCTCCATGGTGAGTTTGACCCTTTGGTCAAACTCACCATGGCCAGAGGGAGCAAGGCCCGCCTGCTGCGAAGCGGGCAGGAACACAGCGCGGCCTTTCAAGCCTTTTGGCAAACGTAGACTGGAGTACTTAACCTCGTTCTTGCAGGCCAACTGGCGTCACGGTGGCGGGCAGGCACAGGTCTGAACCCACATCATCGATGCAACAAGACAGTTGTATCTGCGCTTCCTCATGTGAAACCGATTATTCTCTAGAAATGGAACTGCTGGCACTTGTCTACCGCAACCTGAAGGCCCGGCC
>JAMCQK010000224.1 GCA_023382135.1 Deinococcus sp. | reverse complement strand
CGTCACGTCCAGGTTTTGCTTGGATAGAATGGTCACGGCCAAGGCGGGGCCCCGGGAAAGACCAAAACGTCTAGGGGCAGAGTTTCAAAGAGGGCCGCACAGTTCGGACAAAAGAATTGGGCGGAACTGGGGTGGAACCGCGGATACCTTATTCGTCCCCAGGCAGTGAACAAGCTGCCCGGGTTTTTTTAATTCACGGGCAGCGGAAAGAGGAAACACATGCCAGCACAATCCATGGACGAAATTGTTTCTCTTTGCAAGCGCCGCGGCTTTATCTTTCCGGGTTCCGATATTTACGGCGGGCTGCAGGGAACCTATGACTACGGGCCTTTGGGGGTGGAGCTTAAGAACAACCTCAAAGCCGCCTGGTGGAAAGCCAACGTTTACGAGCGCGATGACATGGAGGGCCTTGACGCCTCCATCCTTACGCACAAGCTTGTGCTACGCCACTCAGGCCACGAGGCCACTTTCGCCGACCCTTTGGTGGACTGCAAAAACTGCAATAGCCGCTGGCGCGCCGATCACATCGGCGGCGAGTGCCCCAACTGTGGTTCCACCGACCTTACCGAACCACGCCCGTTTAACATGATGTTCAAGACCGTCGTGGGACCGATTGAGGACGAAGAGTCCTACGCCTATCTTCGGCCCGAAACCGCGCAGGGAATTTTCGTGAACTTTAAGAACATTCTGGACTCCACCTCACGCCGGCTGCCTTTTGGAATCGCGCAGATTGGCAAGGCTTTTCGCAACGAAATTACCCCCAGGAACTTTATCTTCCGGGTGCGCGAGTTCGAGCAGATGGAAATTGAGTTTTTCGTGAAGCCTGGTACCGACGAAGAATGGCACCAACGCTGGGTAGAAGCCAGGCTCGCTTGGTGGCGTGAGCAAGGCCTGTCCAGCGATAACCTGGTTCCCTACCGTGTGCCCACTGCGGATCTTTCGCACTATTCCAAGGCCACGGTGGATATTCAATACCGCTTTCCGCACGGCCTCGAGGAGCTAGAGGGTGTGGCCAACCGCACCGACTTCGACCTGGGTTCCCACTCCAAGGCCCAGTCCGAGCTTGGCATTTCCGCCAAAGTGATGGAAAACGAAGACAGCACCGCAAAGCTGGCTATCCAGGATGCGGAGAGTGGAAAGTGGATTGTGCCTTTCGTTATCGAACCTTCAACGGGCGTAGACCGAGGCGTGCTAGCTGTTCTTTCCGAGGCGTTCACCAAAGAAAAACTGGATAGCGGGGAAGAGCGCATTGTGCTCAAGCTCAAGCCGCACCTTTCGCCGATCAAGGTGGCGGTGATTCCGCTGGCCAGGAACAAGCCGGAAATTACCGAGAAAGCCAAGGCCATAAAAAAAGAACTTCAGTCCGCCGGCTTTGGCCGGGTGTTTTACGAGGACACTGGCAACATAGGCAAGGCCTACCGCCGCCACGACGAAGTAGGAACACCTTTCTGCGTCACCGTGGATTATGAGACTGTTGGTAAGAGCGACAAACCCGAACTGACCGATACTGTCACGGTACGTGACCGCGACAGCATGAAGCAAGAACGCCTGCATACCGGAGAACTGGCACAGTATGTGCAGGAACGCCTAAAGTAGCACCTCATTTCGAGGAAGCATCTTGCGACTAGAAGTCTGCTCCGGCTGCCATCTTTCGCCAAGCGGTGAGGAGGGTTTTGCTTCTTTGCTGTCTCTGCTGCAGGAAAAATTTAGCATTGGCTACTTTGGCGGAAAGAGCCCCATGACAGACCTGGAAGTGGAGTTCGTGCCCTGTTTGGACCATTGTGGCAAAGGCTTTTCGGTGGCGGTGGAGGGAGATGTGTTGGTACTTTCGAATCTCGAGGACTTTGAGGTGTTGTTCGAGCGCGTGTCAAAACTGCTTGCCTGGTAGGCCGGGAGGTGTTAGGCTACTGCTAATGTTGGTCCTTCTGACTACTACCAGCTGAGCGGCAACTCAATTTGGGTTGTCGCTCCAAGCCTGCCCTAAAGGCGGGTTTTTTAGTTAAGAGGAGGAATCAGTGCGCGTAGCAATTGTAGGAGCAACAGGGGCAGTCGGGCAAGAGATGCTGGGTGTTTTAGAAAACCGGAAATTTCCGGTGGCCGAACTAAGGCTTTACGCCTCCGCTCGTTCCGCGGGGAAGACCACGCGCTTTCTGGGCCAAGACATCACGGTTGAAGCCTTGCCCGAAGGTCCACTGCCTGCTGACATCGTCCTGGCCAGCGCGGGTGGAAGCCTATCGAAACAATATGCGCCGGTCTGGGCCAAGGGCGGTTCGATTGTCATAGACAATTCTTCGGCTTTCCGCTACGAGGACTGGGTGCCTCTGGTTATCCCTGAGATTAACCCCGGTGCTTTGGTTGGGCACAAAAACATTGTCGCCAACCCCAACTGCACCACTATCATCATGGCGGTGGCGCTGTGGCCGTTGCACCAGGCGTTCAAAGCCAGGCGTGTGATTATCAGTAGCTACCAGGCTTCATCTGGTGCTGGGGCCAGCGCCATGGAAGAACTGCTGGAGGGAACGCGGGCTGTGCTTTCCGGCGGGAAAGCGGAGAACAAGATCTTTGCCTACCCGCTGCCCTTCAACGTGATTCCGCACATCGATGTCTTCCAGGAAAACGGCTACACCAAAGAGGAAATGAAAGTGGTTTGGGAAACCCGCAAAATTTTCGGCGAGCCCGGACTCAAACTTTCGGCCACCTGTGTTCGCGTGCCCACCTTGCGCACCCACTCGGAAGCGGTAACGGTGGAGTTCGAGAAGCCGGTAACTCCGGAAGCCGCGCGAGAAGTGCTTTCTGCCGCCGCAGGCATTGACCTGGTGGATGTTCCATCGGAGAAGAAATACCCCATGCCTATGAACGCCTCGAGCAAGTACAACGTGGAAGTGGGGCGTATCCGCAAGAACCTGGTGTTCGATAACGCACTCGACTTTTTTGTCGCCGGTGACCAGCTTTTGAAAGGTGCCGCGCTCAACGCGGTGCAGATTGCCGAGCTTCTGCTGGACTAAGTATCTCCATGGTGAGTTTGACCGAAGGGCCAAACTCACCATGGCCAGAAGGAGTAAGGAACACAGCGCGGCTTTTCACGCCTTTCGACAAACTTAGACTTAGAAGCTTTTTAGGCGGCATGCGTCATTTTTGCAGGACCCTGGCTCTCCAGGCGAACATCTGGTGCTCGAAACGGTAGAGAGAAGTTTCTGCCCACTTGGCTTTCGGCAAAAGAGGCCTGGAGGCTGCCGAGTCAGGCCCGGAAGCATAGGGTATGAACGTGGTCACATTTTGCAACTCATTCAATTGGGAGAAAGCCCTGCACTCTCTGTCGGAGCTCTAAGGAGTGGGAAACCAACTTTGGTTATCTGTTTTACCGCCCGAATGCCGGTTTTGCTGCGGACCTCAACAATGAGGCATAAACTCCGACACCTCCCTCATAAATAGTAGGTATACTCAACTACTAGGAGGTTTGACATGCGCCGTGTTCTAATAGTTATCGGTCTTCTGCTTCTTCCCGCGATGGCACAACGCCTCGAGGTCTCTGCTGGCAGCCCCTACGGGCTCAACTTGGGGATCCGCACAACGCTTCTCCCGCTGATTGACCTGCGGCTCTACGGTGGTGGCTACCCCCTTAGCGGCAGCTTCGTGTTTGGTGGCGGGGCCGATGTACTGGCTTCCATCCCGCTAACCGATTTCTATGCTGGGGCGGGCGGTTTCTATGGTAATGGACCCACGGTCTCAGGGGTCAACCAGGGCACCGCCGGCGCCAGGGTCGTTTTAGGGACCAATTTTGGTCTGGGACT
>JAMCQK010000175.1 GCA_023382135.1 Deinococcus sp. | reverse complement strand
TTCCGATCTCACCCTGCTTAGCTCCAAGCTGAAAGAGCAGCGCTCGCGCCGGGTGGAGGCCCGCAAGCACCGCAGCCGCTCGGCCACGCCGCTGATTGCGGTGGTGGGGTATACCAATGCGGGGAAGACCACTCTGATGCATGCTCTCGCGAAGGGCGGGGAAAGCGGGGAAAACAAACTGTTTGCCACCCTCAGGCCCCTCACGCGCAAAGGCTTCTTGCCTGGGGCGGGTGAGGTCCTGTTTACCGACACGGTGGGATTCATCCGGCATATGCCCGAGGATCTGCTCGAGGCCTTCCGCTCCACCTTGGAAGAACTGCGCGAGGCGGATTTATTACTTCATGTGCTGGATGCCTCGCAAGACGGCGGACTCGAGCGCTACCGGGTGGTGGAAGACTTGCTTGCCGAGCTTAGGGTTGAAGCTCCGCGCCTTGTGGTCTTGTCTAAAGCCGACCGGGCTGGGCAGTTTGAACTCGAGTACCTGCTCGAGCGCCTGGGTGGGTTCCCGGTTTCGGCTATCACTGGGAAAGGTGTGGCCGAACTGAGGCGGGCGATTGCCGAAGAGTTGCTGGCGGCGGGGGTAAGACCCGCAGAGTGGGCAGTGGAACACTCGGCATGACGCCCCAAGCCAGCGCGCGACTGTGAGCAACTAATCCCCACCCCCCCTTAGGAGAACCGTGAAGCCATGTTTGAGGCAGCGGGGCAGCCAAGAAATCCGCTTCTCTTTGCTGTCGTGGAGCCCAAGAGATGAAGTCTTTAAAGAGAGGCTACGGGCTATCGCGCTAGGTGGCGCTCTTACGTCGGCAGATAGTTGTGGTTAGAACCCCTCAATTAGTAAGGGGGGAAATTAGAAGGTCTCAAATCCCCTCAGACCAGTTGCCTGGCTCCACTGTATATCTAGGCTGCTAACTTTCGAAAACCTTGGCCCCCGGCGCAAAAACTCCAGTAACTGCTTGAGGGCTTCTTCCGGGCCTTCGGCCACCACCTCGACCCGGCCATCCCCTAGGTTTTCCACGTAGCCACAAAGCCCCAGTTGCACCGCCTTGGTGCGGGCAAAGTTCCGGTAACCCACTCCTTGCACCTGGCCAGATACCAAGACCACTACCCGCTTCATCTCGTTAGCCTACTCTGGCTGCCCCCTCCCGGAAGGGTTTTAGGGGCAGGAACATGGGCGCAAGACCTTTTTCTCAATCTGTCACCTAAGATTCCCTCACGCAGGTTTACTATTCTAAGGAAGATGCGCTGGCGCCGCCTGATTCTGTTACTGCTTGTTCTCATTTTGGCGGCTTTGCCGGGGCTTCCCTGGGTGCTGAACCAGGCGGTGAGGCAGGGCCTTGATGCCGCTGGTCTTTCGGGTAGCTGGAAAGGGGTAAGCGGCTATCTGCTTTTTGGCGGCCAGCTCCGCGGGGTAAAGCTAGAGGGCGCTGGGATCAAACTCGAGGCCGAGCGCCTCAGGATCTCTTATCGTTTGTGGGGTCTTTTGAAGAATGAGCTTCCCGTGCGCATCAAGGTGGAACAAGGTCTCGTAGGACTCGAGTGGGACAAACTAATACCCGAGCAGCCCATGCCGCCAGCGCCTGGGACTGGAGGAATTCAACTGCGGGTAGAAGAACTGGCGCTGGAAGGCCTCGAGGTCTCCGTGGGCGCGGGCAGGCGTTTACAGCTCCCCACAACCGCGCTCAAGTTTTCCGGTAAAGGGACTTCTTACGGTGTTCAGGCTGTCCTTCCCACAGGCAGCATCCGTGGCACGGTGGAGCGAACCGGCGCGCAGTTTGAAGCCTGGCGCATTACCGCCAAGGCTGAGGCCCGCGCGCTGCGCTACTGGTGGGACGGGATGGAAGCGGGCACCATTGAAGGTTTGTGGGAGGTAGGACCGAAAGGCACGGTTGGACACAACCAACTCAAAGATGGCGTGGCCACCATAGCCGGTTTCCGCATCGAGAAGATAGCTGGGCCAATTGAGTTTGATCAAGATGTGGTCACGGCCAGCCTCACCGGGAACGCGCTGGGAGGGCCGGTAGCTGGCACCGGACAGGTAGACCTGAGAAAACAGCACTACCAGTTCAAGGTCGAGGGCACCCCCACGCTACTGGGGATTGCCAAACGCTTCAACCTTAATTTGCCGCTCGAAGGCGGCGGGCCGATGACGCTTACCGGCAGTGGCTGGGAAAAGCTATTGCTCGTGGGCAACTACAACGGAAGCGGCAAGCTGGTGGCCGAGCCCCTGACCTATTCCGGCACGCTGCGCTTCGACCAGGTCTTCACCCTGAACGCAGGGGTCAAGGGGCGTTTTTTTGACCGGACCTACCAGGCCAGTGCGGCGCTCAAAGGCCAGGATTTTCAGGTTCTAGCGAACGACAACCTGGGCAGCCTGATCACCATGAACGGCCGCGGCCAGACCAGCCGGGCGACAGGAAGCCTGGTCTGGCCCAAGCCGCTTCTGGGCAAGGCGGATCTGGTGTTTGCGGGCGAGGGCCCACGTTGGAGCTTGCAGGTGGAATCACCGGGTGTGGGGCTGGCCTTGGCGAAGCCGTTTGATTTGTCGGGTACGCTCTCGGGTGCTGGGCCCAAGGTTGCTGGAAAACTTGGCGGCCTCGAGGCCAGCGGAACCTGGGACGACCTGCGCTTCGACCTGCGTGGCCTGGAAATGTTGGTGGGAAGTACCAGCGGCCGTGGCCGCTTGCAGAAAGGGCGCATCAGCGCAGAGCTCAGCTACCAGTCTCCTTACACCAGCTTCCCCTTCTCCGTGAGGCAAGAGGGAAGGGCCTGGGTGCTCAGCAATCAATTTGCCCACGGCCTTTACCAGAACGGCGCCTTCAGTCTTGCGGTGGCCAAGCTGCCGCTGCGTTTCGGCGAGAACATGCTGCTTTCGGGGCTGGCCAACTTTTCCAAAGGTTCATGGTCGGGCGACTGGGGTCTTCATGGCACCCGGACCGATCTTTGGGGCAAGCTCGCGGGACTTGCTACTAGCTACCAAGGCGAAGTCCGCACACCCTTTGGCAGCCTGCCGGTTAGCGGCGTTGCCGACTCCAGGGGCATCCGGGCAATGGCGGCCACGGTGAAAATTCGCAGCACAGGCGGAGCGCTTACCGCCCGGGGACCTCTGGAGCTAGGCGCCCTGCGGTTACAGTCGGACCTGACATACCAGAACGCCGAGTACCGTGGGGTTATCAGCTTCAAAACACCTTGGCTTGAAGGAACGCTAACCGGCCGGGAACGCTCTCTATGGGCCGATGCAGCCGGCTACGCCAAGCTCTCCGGTAGCGCCTGGCCCGACACTAACTTGCAAGGTGAGCTCACGCTGCCAAAGCTGGGCATGGTCACGGTCCCGCGCCAGCCCCTCTCCATTCGGCGCGACGCGGCCAGGCTGGAAGGTGGCTTGGTCAAGCTTTCCGCCAACATGCCGTTTGCTCTAAAGCTGCCGGTAAAGCTGGGCGAATCCGACGCCCTGTTGGTGGCGGGTGGCAATTTGGACAATGCCCGTTTGGAGATGCAGACCAGATGGGGCACGCTTACCGCTACCGGTCCTTTCAAAAACACCAAACTTGGCGGGAGCCTCAGCCTTCCATCGGTGGGTAAAGGAGAAGTATCGGGCAAGCTAGATGTTCTCTCCCTTGGTTACGAGATCGGAGTAAGGCTTTCCAAACTCGATGGCGGCATTACTCTCAAGGGAAAGGGATCGCTGCTCAATCTTAACGGTGATTTTCAAAGGGGCAGGCTCAAAGTCTCTGGCAGTTACCGGCCAGCCAAGACCGGGGCGCTTTCTGGTCTGGTGGCGGGCCTCGAGGCCCGCAACTTTGACCTCACGA
>JAMCQK010000177.1:2991-3818 GCA_023382135.1 Deinococcus sp. | reverse complement strand
CCCCGCGGCTCTTGCCAAGCCGTGCCTTCGGCCTTGGTTCAGCCAGGCTTCAGGCGGCGCGTTTAAGCTCAAACATATGAGGAATCCCGTCGGCGAAACAGACACCGCTCCGTTATCGCGCCGCAAGGTTTTGGGTATGGGTGCGCTTGGGCTAGGCGCCTTGGCCTCACAGTGGGGCGCGGCACAGAACAGCTCAAACAAAAGGACCCTGAGCTTCATTGCTGTCAACGACCTTCATGGCCAGATGGTTCCCAGGCTTGACCTGGCTCGAGACCCCAGCACGAACACCGCAATAGCGGTTGAACGCGGTGGCTTGGCAAGAGCCGCGGGGCTTATCAAGCGCATCCGTGCCGAGAACCCTTTCAACCTTCTGATGGACCTGGGAGATGCCTATCACGGCTCGGTGGAGGCGCTCTACACCAACGGCAATGCCCTGGTGGGGCCCATGAATGCGCTTGGCTTTGACGTGGGAATTTTGGGCAACTGGGACTTTGCCTACGGACCCGACGTGACCCGGCTGCGCTATGCCAGCATGTCCGCAACTGCCCGGTTTGCCTTGGGGCTTGTCTCGGCTGGGCGCGGCCAAGGGCAGGAGATCGAGCGGGTGGGCTATCCAGTGATTGCGGCCAATATCACCGCTACTATGGGCCCAGTGCAGGGGCAGAGCTTTCTGCCCGCCACGTTAATCAGAGATATAGGCGGAGTAAAGGTGGGGCTTATCGGCCTGGCCTCAGACATGGTGGAAGAAATGCACCCCATGCTGGCGGCGGGCCTCGAGTTTGTTCAAGGAGAAGCCGCTTACAAAGAGCTCATCGACCACCACGCCG
>JAMCQK010000177.1:2565-2981 GCA_023382135.1 Deinococcus sp. | reverse complement strand
TGGTGGCGGTGCTAAGCCACCTGGGTATCCACAAGGACTACCGGCTGGCGCAAATAGTTCAACCGGGAGTAGATGTGTTTTTCTCCTCCCACACGCACGAGGCTAGCTTTGAGCCGCTGGTTGCCAAGAGCGGAGCGTTGGTGGTGGAACCTGGCAACGACGGATACCTGGGCCGGATGGACCTTAGCGTGAGCGAGGGCCGTGTTGTGGGTTACCGCTGGCGGCTATACCTCATTACCCCCGATACACCGGAGGATGCCCCGATAAAAGCGCAGGTGGAGGCAGCCCGCGCACCCTTTCTGGTCTCAGACCCGGGCCTGGCGCTTTCTCCTGTCATGGGTCAGCAGATGCTTAACCAGCCCATCAATACCGTGATAGGGAGGAGCGCGGGGGTTTTGCACCGCCGGGGGGGCCTT
>JAMCQK010000177.1:0-2555 GCA_023382135.1 Deinococcus sp. | reverse complement strand
TGAACTATTTGCGCCAGCCGGGGGGCCTTGGAAAACCCGTTCAACGACACCTTTGCCGACCTTTTGCGGGACTATGCCGGAACCGAATTAGCGCTTACTCCCGGCTTCCGTTTTGACGCGGTGGTGCAGCGGGAGATTACCCTCGAGGACGTTTACCGCTACTTTCCGGTGGCATACACCGTTGCGGTAGCCAAGATAACCGGGCGTAGGCTAAAAGAGATTCTCGAGACCCGGCTGACCAAGACGTTCTCTACCCAGGTGTTCCAGCAAGCGGGTGGCTGGATGGATGGGCTGGGAGGCCTCGAGGCCTCCCTGGATCTTGCCGCGCCAGACGGGGCCCGCGTGAAGCAAATGAGCCTGATGAAAAGCGGTGAGATTATCTTGCCAGAGCGCCTCTTGACTATTGCTGGCTGCCGCCGCCCTATGGACGCAGCCGATGTGCTCTGCAGCTATAGCGGCTTTAGCGGGTTAACACCAATAAACAATCCTGTTACGGGCCAAGCTTTTAGCGTAATCGACTTATTCGCAAACCATCTTGCTAGGATCACCATTCTCCCCAGCTCCTCTAAGCGCTTTATTGATCTTCACCAGACCCCCCTGTGGCCCAAGACCCCGTTTATCCAGCCCCTCGAGGGCGTTGGCTTAGCTAGCAACCACGCTCAGGGCTGACGCGAGAAACCGCTCACTGGGTTTAGGCTGAGGCCCTTGGCTGCGCTCACAGAACTATGTTTGAATAAATTGCGATGGGGAGCCAACCCCACAACAATTTCTTATCCAGCAATGAAGGGCTATCGTCTTGGGCGTAGTCGCAGTCAGAAACCCCGGAATTAGCCAGCCCGCTGGTGCCGCACCCACACGCAGCCTTTCCTGCTGGGGGTGAGGACTATCTACCAGCCCATGCGCCGATTTGTTTGATCCGCTCGGCCCGGAGTTCGGGCGCTATGGTTTTTGGTGCCTCAAATTTTCCAATTGGATAACGGGGATCGGCCATCACCAGCCCATCCTTTGGCGCAACCTGGTGATTTGCGCAACGCGATGTCGTCCGTGCCAAGCATAGCGGCCCAGTGTTGCATCCAAAACCTGCGGTCCCATCTCCGGATGAACAAAGGTGCGCTTCCAGTCGGCCTCGGACAAAGCGTCGCCAAGCAGAACCCAACGGGCGTGCAAGGCGCCGAATAATTGCAGCGCGGCCTCGAGAGGAACATTCTTTTGGTAAGGTAGCCAGCGGTCTTCATAGAAATTGTTGACCGCCGGGGTATCCACAGTGAGCGCCTGCTGAAAGCGCACGAAAGGGTTCACGTGCGCATCCGGCAGATGCTGTGCAACCTGGCGTACGGTCCAGCCCCCTTCTCGGTAAGGGGTGTCCAGTTGTTCGTTGGTCAAACCTTCGATGGCTTTGCGTAAATTTGCGGGGCATTCGGCAAGGTTCTTTATCCACGCGGCGCGAACCTGGGGCGTGATGGCTTCGGGCGGGGAAAATCTGCCGACGGGGTAGCGGGGGTCGTCCGCCCGCCCAGTTTACGGAAGCCTGGTGGTGCGCACAACAAAGCTCCACTTGATGGGGAACTCGGCATCCAGGTCTTTGTAAGTTTGCTCGACCCACTGGCGGAGCTCTGCAACCGAAAGGTGAAACACCTCTTCCGGCACCCGCCAGGTGAAGGAGTACAGGCGCTCGCTGATGATTTCCAGGCTGGTGCGGGGACTGCGCATCTCTACCCACTCGGCTACCGGTTTTGCCTTGGCCTCGAGGCCTATCTGGGCCAGCGCCCTGGCCACTTCCTTGAGCCTGGCCTGGTGGTGCCCCCGCTTCAGCTTGTAACCGTGGCTCTTCAGAATCTCGGCCCACTTGACCTGGATGCGCCAGTCTTCGCTATCCTCGGCTCCCTGGTCCCAGCCGTCAAACAAAAAACCGCCGGAGCACAACACCCGCAGCGACTCCTTGAGCGCCTTGGGCCAGTCTTCCAACATGTGCCAGAAATGCACCGCAACCACCGCGTGCACGCTTTGCGATTCAAAAGGAAGCTCGCGGGCATCGGCTTCCAACAGCCTGGCTTTGCGGGCTACGCCGGCCACTTTCTGCCTGAGTACTTCGAGCATGCCGGGGCTTTCGTCCACGGCGGTATAACGGTAGCCCCGCGCAATCAGGGGCACGGCAATGCGCCCGGTACCTGCGCCGATTTCCAAAAAATGCGGCTCGCGAAAGGCGCGCTCCACCGGCGCGGCAATGGCTGTGGCAATCTTCCCCGAAACTTCCGGCGGATGATACCGCGTGCGGTCGTAGGCGAAAGCCACCCGGTTGTAGTTAGCGGTCATGTTCCGTGGGTATCTTATGCAATTTAGGCCTTTTTGTCCAAGGAAGCGGGTCTTGCGCTTGGCCCGCACGCAGGTGGTGGGCTGCCACCAGCCCGCAACCAGCCAAAGCCGCGAAAGCCAAAGGTATAATTTTCCTTGCCACGCGCATCGCGGGTGGGTGAGTTTTGGAGGCGGTTTGGCCTTGTTGGATGGAAAGTACGAGATCATCAGGCTCATTTGCTTCACGCGGGCCCCGTCTGGCA
>JAMCQK010000012.1:3030-3883 GCA_023382135.1 Deinococcus sp. | reverse complement strand
TCATTTCACCTAAAGACTTCAAATAATTGTGCCGCCTTTGCGATCTGGCCTTGGGGAGGGTTGAAGCGCCACTTCAGGCGACAGATGATGCCGTTGTCATTTCGTAACCCCATTGTCATTTCAAGCGCAGCGAGATTTCTCGCTTTTGATCTTGATTGGCTTGAAGGGTAAAAGAGAGATCCCTCGGCAAGCTCGGGATGACACGAAAGGGGTTCGGGATGACTGGACACTGTTCAGTTTGGGATGACACTTGAAATGACAGGGTAGAGCCCGGAATAACGCTGTGGCGTTGTCCTAGACCTTAACAAGCGCTTACTTCCGCACGTGCGGAAGTAGAATCTTGCGGGCTAATGGCTGGTGCAAGGCCCAGGTGAAAAGGCTGGGCGCAAACTTGCTTTCGTACACCGCGCGCTGAACAGACAAGGGCAGCTTGGCGGATGGGTAGCGGTAGTTACCCGCGGAGGCCACGTACTGGCTGGGGAAGCTGACCCATATGGTAAACGCCAGAAAAAGTCCCCAGGCGAGCCCGCCTATTGCGCCAGCAAAGCCATCGGCGGTCATGGAGAGGCGGGGCAAAGGAACCATCTGGAAGATTGCTCCCGCACCAAGGCCCAAAACCAGAGCCAGCAGCGGAAAATATGAACTGGGCAGATAGCTGGCAAGCAAAAAATATGCCACCAAGGCGGGCACCACCGCGAGCGTGAATGGCAGGCCATGGCGGTAGCCCAATGCTACAGCGAGCGATAAGACTAAAATCGCTATAACATCTAGCCAGGTCAGCATAGGTGAGGGCCAGTATACCCACCAATCCCCCTTGCTGAGGGCAAATTTGACCGGTGTCATCCCGAGCTTG
>JAMCQK010000012.1:0-3020 GCA_023382135.1 Deinococcus sp. | reverse complement strand
TTCCTAGAGACGTAGATCCAGATACCCGGACCGCCGAATGAGGCCAAGGGTAGGTTGCAGAACCTCGTAATGGGCTTCGGGAACCAGGTCCTCGAGCGCGCGGAAGGTCTGCCAGTAGAGTTGCAGCGCCGCAACCCCTTTGCGAAAAGCTGCGCCCGCTTTTATCCCAATAGCCAGGTTATGGGCCTGGGTCCAGCTGGACTTTTTTCCCATGGAGGCCTGCACCTGTGCAAAGTAGGCATTCTCGCTTTCAATCAGCAAGCCTTTGTGTACCGCAACAGCTTCAGTCAGCGACAGGGTAAGACCAACCGCGGCGTATACGATTTTTGAAGGGTCGTTCCGCTGGGTGCCCGCGAGAATCTTATGGACTTCTTCGGCGGCGGTCAGTAGTTGGTAACAAGCAAATTCCCTAGCCTTCTTTTCCAACCTGTGCCAGGCGAAGGTGTTGGCCAAGGACTGGAGTTCGGCAAGTTTCCCGGTTGGGTCGTAGAGAAGCTGCATCTGGCGGAGCCCCGGGACGGCCCAGATGGCAAGCTGTGGCTCTTTGAGGGAGCTACGGGTTGTTTCTAGGCCTACCCTCTTCACGCTCACCAAGTATCCCTTGCGGTAGTGAAGCATGTAGGACTCTCGCTTGCTCCTCGGTGGCTTTCGCAGAAAAATGTTCAGGTCGATATCGCTCAGACCGCTCCCCTGCCCCCGGGCAAAACTTCCCGCCAGCCCAATGCCTATTACGCCAGGGCCGCCAAATTCTTTGGCCAGCGAGCGTAGAAGGCTGCCCGTAAGATTCAGAACCGAGCGCCTGTTGCTACTTGCGGATGGCATAGCCCGCTTGTTCCAACGCCTGCACCAGCTTTTGCATAAAGCCATCGGTCTCGGGGTCGGTGAGGGTGCGTTCCGGGTGGCGGAAGGTTAGATGGAACGCCAAACTCTTGTGGCCTGCTGGCAGGGGCTTGCCCCGGTAGACATCAAACACATCCAGGCTTTCCAGCCGTGCGCCCGCGTGTTTTTTGATCAGCGTTCGCAGCGCCTGGTAGCTCAGGTGTTCGGGTACCACCACCGCAACGTCGCGCAAGGAGGCCGGGAACCTGGCCAGGTCGCGGAAGGGTCGTCTGGCTTCGGGCAGCGGCAGCAGAAGCTCAAACAGAAAGACCTCCGGTAACTCCAGCTCTCTTTCGACGGCTGGGTGCAGGCGTCCTATGCTTCCCACTGGTTTTCCGTTCCAGTAGACCACGCCCGAGACACCGGGGTGCAGGTGCGGGAAGCTCTCTTTTTGCACCTCAAATTCTGCGCCAAGATGCCTCGAGGCCGACCCCAAAAAGCCCTCGAGCGCGTAGTAGCCTCCCGCTAGGCCAGGCTGCCATATTCCCGGAACGGCTTGGCCCGAGAAAAGACCCGCCAGACGCGTCTCCTCTTGATGTGTGAAGACGTTTCCAATCTCGAAGAGCAGAAAGGGGCCTTCTTCGCCCTGAGCCAGATTGGCCAGCAGGTTTTTAACCAGACCGGGAAAGAGCGCAGAGCGCATGTGGGTGCGGTCGCTGGCCTGCGGGTTTGCCAGCGCAACCGTCGGTGCTGGAGCACGCAGACGCGCAAGCTCGGCGGGTGAAGTCCAGGAGTAGTTCACCACCTCCTGGAAACCCAGGCCCGCGAATACCGACCTTAGTTTTTCCTTCGCCAAGTAAGGTGCGTCCACGCCCACGTTGTCGGCGGCGGGGAAGAACGAAGGCAAAGATTCGGGCAGCTTGTCGTAACCCACCACGCGGGCCACTTCTTCCACCAGGTCTTCCTCGATGGAAAGATCCATACGGTAGCTGGGTGGGGTGACCGCATAAGGTTCCACTGCTCCACTCACCTGGCAGCCTAGGGCCTCGAGGGCCTGTAGCTGCTGGGGAGCCTTGAACTCTAATCCCAAGAGGCGGTTGGCGTAACTGGGCCTGAACGTAATGCTTGCGGGTTTTGAGGCCGAGCCCAGATCCACCATTTTTTCCGCCACCGTAGCGCCCGCCCAGTCCGCCACCAACTGCAGGAAGCGCTTGGCCGCCAAAGGCGGAAGCTCCGGGTCCACCCCCCGCTCGAACCGGTAGGAAGCCTCGGTCTTGAGGCCATGCCGCCTGGCGCTGAGCCTGATGCCCACCGGGTTGAAGTGCGCCACTTCCAGCGCGACCGCGGTAGTATCCGCACGCACCTCGCTGTTCTCCCCGCCCATCACGCCGGCAAGGCCAACGGGGATAGTTGAACCACCCTTCTTGGCGGTAATCAGCAAATCTTCGGGCGAGAGTTGTCTTTCCAGGCTATCCAGTGTGACTAATTTCTCGCCCTGCAGAGCCCGGCGTACCACCAGCCCTTCGCCAATGTCGCGCAGATCGAAAGCGTGCATGGGCTGCCCCAGCTCCAGCATGGCGTAGTTGGTTGCGTCCACCACGTTATTGATGGGCCGCATCCCAGCCGCATACAACCGGCGCTGTGCCTGTAGTGGGCTTGGGCCCATGCAGAGATTAAAAGCGTAGGAAAGCGTGAACCGGTCGCAGCCCTTTGCAGCCTCAATCCAAGCGCTAAATGGAAGAGGAACGCTGGCCGTTTTCGGGCTGGGATTCACTTTTCCAAGCGTCATCCCCAGTGCGGCCAGGTCGCGCGCAGCGCCAAAGACCGAGAGCATGTCTGGCCGGTTGGGTGTGATCTCAATTTCAATCACGGTTTCGTCGCTCCAGGCTTCGGCCAAGGGCGTTCCGGGCGGCAGCGCATCGGCAGGAAATTCCAACAATCCGGCCGCGTACTCGCCTGGCGCTGAGCCTGATGCCCACCGGGTTGAAGTGCGCCACTTCCAGCGCGACCGCGGTAGTATCCGCATGCACCTCGCTGTTCTCCCCGCCCATCACGCCGGCAAGGCCAACGGGGGTAGTTGAACCACCCTTCTTGGCGGTAATCAGCAAATCTTCGGGCGAGAGTTGTCTTTCCAGGCTATCCAGTGTGACTAATTTCTCGCCCTGCAGAGCCCGGCGTACCACCAGCCCTTCGCCAATGTC